>NZ_CAUVXO010000005.1:22230-27433 GCF_963555865.1 Protofrankia sp. Cr1 | reverse complement strand
TACGCGGGTCTCCGGCGCCGGGTGGTGGACCAGTTCACTCTCCTGAGCGCGAACCGGTGCCAGCTCCAGCGATCGGTCAACTGGGGTCCACTGGATCCGTTACTCACCGCCGTCGCCCGTCGGCATGGCCTGCTGACCCGCACCGGTGGTCGGTTACCCGACGAGGTTTCGCTGTTACTGCCGATCTCGACGATGCCGAAGCGGGCGTTGGTCGCGTTCAATCTGGTCGGGCCGGGCGGGTCGGACGCCCATCTGATGCCCTATCCGGCAAGTGTGACAACTCAGGGTAACCTCATTGTGCGGCTGGCGGAGCACATCGGTTATCCGCCGTCGGAGGCATCACGCTTCGTCGTCGATGCGATCTCCCGGTTCCGGCCTGGCCGGTTCAGCGGTAACCATCCGGGGCTCGTTCCACGACGCGGTGCGTTGCTCGGTGTGCGGGCGATACGTGAATATCTCAACAAGGAGGCGGAGCTGGCTGTGTCGGAGGCGACGGTCCGGTCGTGGGCCGCCCTCGTCGCCGGCACCGAGGCCATCCTGGGCCAGGCGTTGGCCGAACCGCCCGACCCGCTGAGCAGCGCAGACAATCTGCTGTTGGCCGCGGGGGAGCTGTGTCGCGATCTTCGCGTACCCGTCGACATCGACGAGGCCGGTATCGAGGCGTATCTGCTCGCCTTCGTGGCGTGGATCGATGCGCTCGGTGGGGCCGGCGCCGAGGCGGTCCCGGTGCTGTCCACGGTCGCCGAGTACGGCTGGCGTTGGGAGGCGCTCGCGGCGGTGACGCTTGATCCCTACCGGCCAGCTCTGATCAAGATGCAGGAGGAGCGCCGGACGGTCCTGGACCGGTGGAGCCCGTTGCGTGGTGGTGACCAGTCGCTGTGGAGCTGGCTCGTCAATCCGACCGCGCTGGTGGATCTTGATCCGGGGGGTCCGGGAAGCTACCACGTCAGTGTGGGGACCGACGACACGAGCATTGAGATTCGCCATCCGGCCGTGATTGACTTGTATAACCGGCCAGTCGAACGTATGTTCGTAGAAGACCTTCAGCGAAACCGTGAGGTGTATGCGTACTACACGACCGACGCGCGCCGCCCGGTGCGTGCGAAGCTGCTTGTGGGGCTCAGCGTCTCGCGCGACATCTGGCGGGTGAACCTGGCGATTCTGACTCTGATGATCTTCACGGTGGGGCTGTCGGTGTTGCCTTTCCGGTTGAATGTCAATGCGGTGACCGTGGTCACCGTACCGTCGTCGTTCGCGGCCACCTTGCTGCTGACCCGGGAGCGCAGCAGCCTGGCGGCATGGGTCCTTGAGCCTTTCAAGCTCGCCCTGCTTGTCCTGCTGGTGGCCTTGGCGGTCACTGCTGGTGCACGGGCCGCGTTTGGCTGGCACACCTCCGCGTAGCGACCGAGAGAGTAAACTGATCGTCGACACCCGAGGACGGGATGGTTGGCATGCCGAAGAACTACGGCCAGGGCGTGGGCGTTGACTCCTGGCGTGCTGGTGGTCTGCGGAGCCTTGTCCGGCTCGGCCGGATCGAACTGTGGACGAGGCTGGATCGCAACATGCTGCGACCGCCCGATGATGCTCCCGTCGCGGGAGCATCATCATCACGTCGCCGTCATCATCGGGATGCCGACGACTTGGCGTAGCCGTATGGTCGAGGTTCCCCAGGCGGACGTTGCCTGACAAGGCACTAAGGTGACCGACATGTCAGTGTTGTCCCGAGCACCCTTCGGTCGCATGATCACTGCGATGGTCACCCCGTTCGCCGCGGGTGGCAAACTTGATCTTGATGGTGCCGCTGGGCTCGCCGAGCATCTGGTGGACGCGGGGAACGAAGGCCTGGTCGTCAACGGCACCACCGGGGAATCGCCTACCACCTCGGATGCGGAAAAGGAAGAGCTGCTGCGCGTGGTGGTCGAGACGGTTGGTGCCCGCGCCGCGGTGATCGCCGGGGTGGGCACCAATGACACTCGTCACACCGTGGAGTTGGCCAGGGCTGCGGAGAAGGCCGGCGCGTGCGGTCTGCTGGTGGTGAGCCCCTACTACAACAAGCCCCCGCAGGCGGGGCTCCTCGTGCACTTCACCGCCGCCGCAGACGCAACCGGCCTCCCGGTGATGATTTACGACATACCTGGCCGTAGCAGTGTGTCGGTGGCAACAGATACGCTGGTGCGACTCGCCGAGCATCCGCGGATCGTGGCGGTCAAGGACGCCAAGGACGACCTTGGAGCGTCATCGTGGGTCCTTGCCCGCACGGGTCTTGCGTACTACTCCGGGACGGACATGCTCAACCTCCCGTTGTTGTCGGTAGGTGCCGTCGGGGTGGTAAGCGTCGTCGGGCATGTCGCCACCAGCCGGCTCCGCTCGATGATCGACGCTTTCGACGCAGGTGACGCGGTCCGTGCCCGTGCTCTGCACATGAGTCTGCTTCCGGCGTACGAGGGCCTATTCAGGAACCAAGGTGTGATCATGACAAAGGCTGCTCTCAATATGGCGGGACTGCCCGCTGGCGGTGTCCGCCCGCCACTGGTCGACGCGACGGACGATGAACGCGAGCGACTGCGTGTCGACCTCGCCGCGGCCGGGGTCGATCTCTGCGTGGACGCGAGCGCGACGGTGGGGTCCGCGTGAGCCATCCCCATCCCGGGTTGGGAACGCCACCGCCGCTGCCCCCGGACGGTCTGCGCATCGTCGCGCTCGGCGGCCTGGGCGAGATCGGCCGCAACATGACCGTGTTCGAGTTCGACGGCCGGCTGCTCATCGTCGACTGTGGGGTCCTGTTTCCCGAGACGGACCAGCCGGGCGTCGACCTGATCCTTCCCGACTTCACTGCGATTCGGGACAGGCTCGACGCGATCGATGCGGTCGTGCTCACCCACGCGCACGAGGACCACATCGGCGCCGTGCCCTACCTGCTACGTGAGCGTGCAGACATTCCGTTGGTCGGTTCCCGGCTGACCCTTGCGCTGATGGTGGCCAAGCTCGCCGAGCATCGCATCAGCCCGGTCACGATCGAGGTCCGGGAGGAACAGACCCAGAGCTTCGGCCCGTTCAACTGCGAGTTCTTCGCGGTCAACCACTCCATTCCGGACGCTTTGGCTGTCGCGATCCGCACTCCGGCGGGCCTTGTGCTGCACACCGGCGACTTCAAGATGGATCAACTACCCCTTGACGGCCGCCTGACCGACCTCGGTGGTTTCGCCCGGCTCGGCCGGGAAGGCGTTGATCTGCTTCTGTCCGACTCCACCAATGCCGAGGTGCCGGGTTTTGTCACATCCGAGCGGGAGATTGCCCCGGTGCTCGACGGCGTGTTCCGGGATGCCAAGAAGCGGATCATCGTCGCGTGCTTTGCCAGCCATGTGCACCGGGTTCAGCAGGTTCTTGACGCGGCGGAAGCTCACGGTCGCTCGGTGTGCTTCGTCGGGCGGTCGATGGTCCGTAACATGGGGGTGGCCCGCGATCTCGGGCTGCTCCGGGTGCCGACCGGCCTTGTGATCGATCTGCGGGACGTCGGTGCGTTGCCCGACCGCAACATCTGCCTGGTCTCGACCGGGTCCCAGGGCGAGCCATTGTCGGCGCTGTCGCGGATGGCCAACCGCGACCACGCCATCCAGATCCAGGCCGGCGACACGGTGGTGCTGGCCTCCAGCCTGATACCCGGCAACGAGAACGCGGTCTACCGGGTGATCAACGGTTTGGCTCGCTGGGGCGCGAAGGTCGTTCACAAGGGGGTGGCAAAGGTCCACACCTCCGGCCACGCCCCAGCAGGCGAGCTGCTCTACGTCCTCAACGCTACCCGGCCGTCGAACGTGATGCCGGTGCACGGCGAATGGCGACACCTGCGGGCACACGGCGCGCTCGCCGAGGCCAGCGGTGTACCCGCCGACAGGGTGGTGCTGGCCGACGACGGCATGGTCGTCGACCTCGTCGACGGGCAGGCGAACATCACCGGTGTGGTCCCGTGCGGCTATGTCTACGTTGACGGGCTCGCGGTCGGCGACGTCGGCGAACCAAGCCTGAAGGATCGCCGCATCCTGGGCGAGGAGGGCTTCATCACGATCATGGTTGTCGTTGACGCGGCGTCCGGAAAGGTCGTGGGTGGTCCGGAACTGTCGACACGGGGCTTTTCCGACACTCGCGATGCCTTCGAGCAGGTTCGCGGACTGGTCACCGACACGTTGGCGGAAGCGATGCGGTCGGGGATGGTCGACGTCGGCGCGCTCCAGCAGCTGGTACGTCGCACGGTCGGGCGCTGGGTCAGTGACACCTATCGACGTCGTCCGATGATTATTCCGGTTGTCGTCGAGGTCTGATCCGGCCCGGGGCGACGCGCCCGGAAGGTCGCGGTTGCCCGATGTCAGCGCCGCGGACCTGTACCCTCGGCGCGTGGCCACGCGGGCAGGTGGCACGCGTACGCGTGCCCAGGGCGGGACGGCGAGCTCCCGAGCCGCGCCCGCGCGGCGCCCGCCGGCGAAACCCCGGTCGAATGCACAGTCGAAGGGACAGAAGGGCGGTCGCGCAAAGGCGCCGCCACGCAAGCCCAGCGTGCCCTTCACGCTGCTGATCGCCCGGAGCGTCATCCGGTTGACGGTGCGTTTCTGGCTCGCTGCGGCCACGCTGTTGGGCAGTCTGCTACGCCGAATCGGCCGTGGTGCTCGTGACCTTCACATCGACGGGACCCACCAGCGGGACGGTGTGGCGCTCGCCGCGCTTGGTGCCACCGTCCTCACGGCGGCGGCAGTCTGGTTTCACGCCGCCGGGCCGGTCGGACGGGTTGTCTCCGTGGTGCTGCACTTCCTGGTCGGCGTGGGCGCGGTGGCGCTGCCGCTGTTCGGCTTGGGCGCGACCTGGAGACTTGTCCGCAGTCCCAGCGATCCAGACAGCCGCGGTCGGGTGGTGATCGGCTGGACCGCGTTCGGGTTGGGCGCGCTGGGGATCGTGCACCTGGCGCGCGGAGTTCCCGACTTCGCCGCCGGCCAGCACGCGATGGGGAGGGCGGGGGGGCTTGCCGGGTTCCTCGTCAGCTCGCCGTTGACTGGTGCCGTGACGGCCTACCTGGCCGCCCCGCTCCTGATTCTGCTCAGCCTGTTCGGCGTTCTCGTGATCACGAAGACGCCGATCCGCGCGGTTCCTGACCGGCTGCGAGACCTGCAGGACAAGCTCCTGGTGGGCATCCTCGCCGCCGATGACCGGGATGACG
>NZ_CAUVXO010000005.1:0-21783 GCF_963555865.1 Protofrankia sp. Cr1 | reverse complement strand
CGAGTGACGCGCTGGCGGCTGAAGAGCCGACGGCTGAAGAGCGGGCGCCCGTGCCGAGAGCCCGGCGCAGAACGCCGAAGGTGCCCGACCCGGCCCCGGTGATGCACTTCGTGGCGCCCAGCGCGGGTGGCGGTGTGGACAGCACCTACGTGCTGCCGTCGCCGACCCTGCTGCAACGGGGAACGCCGCCGAAGGTGCGGTCGGCCGCGACGGACACGGTGATCGCCTCACTGACGGATGTGTTCTCCCAGTTCCGGGTCGACGCCCGGGTGACTGGCTTCACCCGCGGGCCGACGGTGACCCGCTACGAGGTGGAGCTCGGTTCGGCCGTGAAGGTGGAGCGGATCACCCAGCTGGCCAAGAACATCGCGTATGCCGTCAAGAGCGCCGATGTCAGGATCATCAGTCCGATCCCGGGCAAGAGCGCGGTCGGTGTCGAGATCCCCAACACCGACCGGGAGCTGGTCTCCCTCGGTGACGTCCTGCGCAGCACCGAGGCGACCGGTAACCCACATCCGCTGATGGTGGGGCTGGGCAAGGACATCGAGGGGGGGTATGTCGTCGCGAACCTGGCGAAGATGCCCCACATCCTCATCGCGGGCGCCACCGGCGCCGGTAAGTCGACCTGTATCAACACGCTGATCACAAGTGTGCTGGCGCGGGCCAGCCCTGACCAGGTGCGGTTGGTGCTGGTCGACCCGAAACGGGTCGAACTGACCAACTACGAGGGCATCCCACATCTGATCACGCCGATCATCACGAATCCGAAGAAGGCCGCGGACGCGCTGGCCTGGGTTGTCAAGGAGATGGAGAACCGGTACGAGGATCTTGCTGCCTGCGGGGTTCGCCACGTCGACGACTTCAACCGCAAGGTCAGAGCGGGAGAGATCGTGGCGCCGCCGGGCTCGGAGCGGGTGTACGTGCCGTATCCGTACATCCTGACGATCGTCGATGAGCTCGCCGATCTGATGATGGTGGCGCCACGGGACGTGGAGGACGCGATCTGCCGGATCACGGCCATGGCACGAGCCGTCGGCATCCATCTTGTGCTGGCGACCCAGCGCCCGTCGGTGGACGTGGTGACCGGTCTGATCAAAGCGAACGTGCCGTCGCGGTTGGCGTTTGCGACCTCGTCCCTGGCGGACAGCCGGGTCATCCTCGACCAGGCCGGTGCCGAGAAGCTGGTCGGGCTCGGTGACGCACTCTTCCTGCCGATGGGTGCGGGCAAGCCGGCTCGTATCCAGGGCGCCTTTGTTTCCGAGGAGGAGATAGCGGCGATCGTCGCCCATACCAAGGAACAGGCGACTCCGGCGTTCCGCGAGGATGTGTTCGTCGGTCAAGGCGAGTCCAAGAAGGACGTCGACGAGGACATCGGCGACGATCTTGCTTTGTTCCTGCAGGCGGTGGAGCTGGTGGTGTCCACCCAGTTCGGGTCGACGTCGATGCTCCAGCGCAAACTGCGGGTGGGTTTCGCCAAGGCCGGCCGGTTGATGGACCTCATGGAAAGCCGCGGAATCGTCGGGCCCAGCGAGGGCTCGAAGGCGCGGGACGTGCTGGTCATGCTCGACGAACTTGAGGGTCTCCTGACAACCCTACGTAATGGATAGCAAGCGTCCTGGTGGTCCTGAGGACCGGCTTTCGGCTGGTGGCCGACGACCGTAGACTCAAGTCCACTGATCTGACCGGTGCGGAGGTTGGCCATGCGGTCCGATGCTGGCGTGGGTGCGGCGCTTGCCGCGGCCCGTGGCGCGCGGGGCATGTCCGTTGCCGAGGTCAGTGAGCGGACCCGTATCCGCGTGACGTTGATCAAGCAGATGGAGAACGAAGACTTCGCCGGTTGCGGCGGCGTGGTGTACGCACGTGGTCACATTCGGAGTATCGCTCGTATGTTGGAGATCGATCCGGAACCCTTGATCGCCGACTACGACCGGGTGCACGGCCGGGTGCCGGAGGCGCCTGTGCTTCCGCCCCGGGAGTTCGACCCGCTTATCGCCGGCGGCGGGCCGCGACGTCAGGGTTTCGCCCGGATGCCGGCGGTAGCCATCTCGCTGGCATCGGTGTGCGTGCTGGTCGGCCTCGCCGTCGTGCTGACTCCGGGCGGGTCCGGCGGGACTGCCGGAGTCGCGCAGGGCGCCACCGCCGCTGTCGTTGCGCCGTCGTTGCAGGGTGGGGCTGCGCCGGCCCAGCCCGCCACCACACCCCGGCCGACGACACCGCCGCCGGCCGGGGTGAACGTCCTCGTGGCGGTTCGTGGTGATCCGAGCTGGCTGGAGGTCCGCGACGAGAGCGCCCGGGTTCTGCTACAGCAGATCCTGCAGCCCGGTGACAGCCGCACAGTCACGGCCGATCGTTCCATGGAGATCAAAATGGGGAATGCGGGGGCCGTTGACGTGTCCTGTAATGGGCGGAATCTGGGGCCGAGCGGGAACCCTGGCCAGGTTGTCACCGTCCGCGTCGGTCTCGGTACCTCGGGAGACTGCATCGTTGGTGGTGCGGTGCCCCGGTAGCCTGACGTCGTGCCCGATCGCCCCGTTCGCAGCGTCGCCCTGATCACATTGGGATGTTCCCGTAACGATGTGGACTCCGAAGAGCTGGCAGCGCGGCTCGGTGTCGACGGCTGGACGGTGGTCGACGATCCGAGTGGCGCCGACGCCGTGGTTGTGAACACCTGCGGTTTCATCGAGGTCGCAAAGAAGGACTCGATCGACACCGTGCTCGCCGCCGCCGACCTGCGTGACAGTGACGGGGGCCCGCGGGCGGTGGTCGCCGTGGGGTGCCTGGCTGAGCGGTACGGCCGGGAACTGGCGGACAGCCTGCCGGAGGCGGACGCGGTACTGGGTTTTGATGCCTACCCGGCGCTGGGGCGACATCTGGATGCCGTGCTGCGCGGTGAGACGCCACGCGCACACACCCCGCGTGACCGGCGGACCCTGCTTCCGATCACTCCCGTGGACCGGCAGCGGGTCGACCGCCCGGCACCGGAAGTCCTGCGGAAACGCCTGGTCGGCGGTCCGGTCGCGCCATTGAAGATCTCCAGTGGATGCGACCGTCGCTGTGCGTTCTGTTCGATTCCGACGTTCCGTGGCTCGCATGTCTCCCGTCCACCGCAGGAGGTCATGGCCGAGGCAGAGTGGCTGGCCGGTCAGGGCGTGCGGGAACTGGTCCTGGTCAGTGAGAACTCGACCTCCTACGGCAAGGACCTGGGGGACCTGCGGGCGCTGGAGAAGCTCCTTCCCCAGCTGGCCGCGATCGCAGGCGTCGTGCGCGTCCGGGCCGTGTACCTTCAGCCGGCGGAGGTGCGGCCGTCCTTGCTGGAGACGCTACTGACGACATCCGGGGTCGCCCCTTATCTCGATCTGTCGTTCCAGCATGCGAGCCCGTCGGTACTTCGGCGGATGCGCCGCTTCGGCGGCGCTGACGCCTTCGGTGACCTACTGGCCCGGGCGCGCGCCTTCGCCCCGGAGCTCGGGGCACGTTCGAACGTGATCCTCGGTTTTCCGGGCGAGACCCCGGCCGACGTCGCGATTCTCGAGCGTTTCCTCGCCGACGCCGATCTTGATGCTGTCGGGGTCTTCGGCTATTCCGACGAGGATGGCACCGAGGCGGCCAGCCTGCCCGACAAGGTCACCCCGGCAACCGTGCGCCGGCGTCAGCAACGGGTTACCGACCTGGTGGAGCAGCTGACCGCCGAGCGGGCACAGCGGCGGATCTCCTCGGTCGTCGAGGTTCTCGTGGAAGAGGTCGTCGGCGGGCTGGCGCATGGGCGGGCGGCCCATCAGCAGCCCGAGGTTGACGGCGCATGCACCGTTGCGTTGCCGGCCGGATCGGTCGCGGAGGTCCGGGTGGGGGATCTGGTGAGCGCCACGGTGGTTGCGACCGAGGGTGTTGATCTGATCGCCGAGTTCGCCGAGTTCATCAATGTCGTTGATTCCGTGTCGAGGTGAGTGCACCCGGGCCGGGTACTGCCGTCAGCCGGATGAACCTGGCCAACGCACTCACCGTCCTGCGGCTCGCGCTCGTGCCGGTGTTCGTGGCGTTGATGTTCGCAGCCGGTGGTCACGTCGCGGGCTGGCGGGTGGCCGCATGTGTCGCGTACGCGGTCGCGGCGCTGACCGATCAGGTTGACGGGTATGTTGCCCGCAGCCGGAGCCTCGTCACCGATTTCGGGATCATCCTCGACCCGATCGCGGACAAGGCACTGACCGGCGCCGCGCTGGTGTCCCTCTCCCTCCTGGGCGACCTGCCGTGGCCGGTGACCGTCGTCGTCGCGGTCCGGGAGGTCGGTGTGACGCTGCTGCGGTTGTGGGTGATCCGGCGTGGGGTCATGGCGGCCAGCCGCGGTGGCAAGCTCAAGACCCTGTTGTTCAACTGTGCGCTCGGTCTCTATGTTCTACCGCTGGACGGGGTGGGCGCGTCAGCCAGGGCGGTCATTCTGGCTGCCGGTGTGCTGGTCGCGGTCGTCACGGGTCTGGATTATGTGGGGCGGGCACTGGCCTTGCGGCGGGCGGCGACGCAGGTTACCGAAAGAGCGCTGGAGGACAGCGATGCGAGTTGAACTGCTGGCCGTGGGAGACGAACTGCTTTTCGGAGACATTGTCAACGGCAACGCCGCATGGCTCGGGCGGCAGCTCGCGGACGTGGGTGTCGTGCTGAAGACCTCCACGGTGGTGGGTGACGACGTCGAGATGATCGCGGCCAGGATTGCCGAGGGCCTCGGTCGGGCGGACGCCGTCATCATGACCGGTGGGCTGGGGCCGACCCAGGACGATCTGACCCGCGAGGGGATCGCCCGGGCCGCCGGGGTGGGGCTGCGCCGGGACGCCTTCCTGGAGGCGATGCTGCGTAGGCGTTTTCGTGCGCTCGGGCGGGAGGGCCCGGCCGCCGGCGGCGTCGTGGCGCCGGAGATGAACTACCGCCAGGCGGACATACCCGAGGGTGGCGAGCCGTTACCCAACGAGGTCGGTACGGCACCCGGCATCCAGCTGGAGATGGCGGGCGGGGTGGTATATGCGATGCCCGGGGTGCCGCACGAGATGTACCCGATGTTCACCGGGTCGGTCCTGCCGGATCTGCTCCGCCGGGCGGGCGAGCCCGCGGTCGTGGTGCACCGGGTGCTGCGGACCGCCGGGGTCTGGGAGTCGGTGGTCGCCCACGCCCTCGCCGAGGAGATCGACCGGCTCGCCCCGATCGGCAACCCGACGATCGCCTTTCTCGCCAGCGGCGGTCAGACCCGGGTCCGGATCAGCGCCCGGGCCGGTGACCGGGCGCAGGCCTACACGCTCATCGAGCCGGTCGAGGCGGCGGCGCGGGCAGCCCTGGGCAGTGCGCTCTACGGCGTCGACGACGACACGTTGGAGGGAACCGTCCTGGGCCTGCTCGCAGACCGGGGCGAGACCCTCGCGGTCGCCGAGTCGTTGACGGGCGGTCTACTCGCGGGGCGCCTCACCGACGTCCCGGGCGCGAGCGCGGTGTTCCACGGCGGCGTGGTCACCTACGCAACCGACGCCAAGGTGTCGGTGCTGGGCGTCGACGCGGGGCTGCTGGCCACCAGCGGCGCGGTGTCGACCGAGGCGGCCGCGGCGATGGCCACCGGCGTCCGGGACCTGTTCGGGGCGACCCACGGGCTCGCGGTGACCGGCGTGGCCGGTCCCGACGAGCTGGAGGGCAAGCCGGTCGGGACGTTGCACATCGGTATCGCGGGGCCGTTCGGCGTGGCGACCAGGTCTGCCCGCCTGCCCGGAGACCGGCCGCAGAACCGTACCTACGCAGTTGTCCAGGCATTGGACGCTCTTCGGCGTACCCTGGCAGTTCATACGTGCCAGCCGGGATGAATCGCGGACGCGGGTTGCTTACATAGTTACATTCGCATCAACGGTCGGCCATCCCGGTGGACGGCAGGTATACGGTAAGGCCCAGCCCGAGGACGAAGGAGGAGGCACGATGGTCCTGCTCCGACGCATGCTCGGCGAGGCATTGCGCCGCCGCCGTCAAGATCAACATCGAACCCTCCGTGAGGTGTCCTCCGCCGCGAGGGTATCGCTCGGATACCTCTCCGAGATCGAACGTGGGCAGAAGGAGGCGAGTTCGGAGCTGCTCGCCGCGATCTGTGCGGCGCTCGGTGTCCGGCTGGCCGATCTGCTCCGTGAGGTGAGCGACGACCTGGAGCTCGCCGAGTTCGCCGCCGGTGGGTCGGCGCGGGTTGGCGGCCCGATGGCGGGTATGGCGGCCATGGCGGCACGCGGGGGCGGCACATCCACCGCCGTGGTGGAGCGCGCAGCTTAGCTTCGCGGCGCAGCGCCGGCGTGGGACGATCGGTGCATGGCGAACGTCGTCCGCAAGTTCTACCGCTACCTGTCTGCATCGGCGAACCGGAAGCTGGACGACCGGGCCGATCCGCGGGTCCAGATCGACCAGGCGATTACTGAGGCCCAGCGCCAGCATCAGGCACTCGTCGGGCAGGCCGCCGCCGTGGTGGGTAACCAGCGGCAGCTGGAGATGCGGATGGCACGTCAGATCGACGAGGCGGAAAGCCTGGCCGCATCCGCGCGTCAGGCCGTCATACTTGCCGATGCGGCCAACGCGAACGGCGATGCGACCGGCGGCGAACGGTACGAGCAGACCGCACGGGCTTTCGCCGGCCAGCTCGTGGCCGTGGAGAGTTCTCTGGAGGAGCTCAAGGCCCTGCACCAACAGGCCACCTTCTCGGCAGAGCAGGCCCGTCGTGCCGTCGAGGACAACACCGCGCGGTTGCAGGGGCAGCTTGCCGAGCGCGCGCGCCTGCTGACCCAGATCGAGCATGCCGCCATGCAGGAGCAGCTGAGCAAGGCCCTTGATGGAATGTCCCAGCTGACTCCGCCGGGTGACACCCCCACGCTGGCGGAGGTCCGCGACAAGGTCGAGCAGCGCTACGCGGTATCCCTGGGACGCCATGAACTTGCCTCCCAGGGCGTGGAGGCCCGGATGTTGGAGATCCGCAGGGCGACCATGGACGCGAAGGCGTCCAATCGGCTGACCGAGATCCGCACAGCGCTGTCCGCCGACAAGCGCTCCCCGGACCAGTTGGAATCCTGACCCGATGCTGGTGACCCGATGCTGGTGAATTACCTACCGGAGTGGCTGCGCGCCGACGTTGAACGCCGGAGCGTGGTACGCGGTGAGCGGCGGCTCGTCCGGGGGCACGCTCGCCGCCGGCGGCGGGCCGAGCGGTCCACCCGGCTGTGGATCGGGGTGGCCGTCCTCGCCCCGGCGATCGCGGCGGTGGAGGGCAGCTGGGGGTGGCTGGTCGTGGCGGCCGGCGCGTTGGCCCGGGCAGGCCTGGCCTGGCACCAGGCACAGGGTGCCGCGTCGTTGTCGCCCGTGGTCCTGCCGCTGCCGAGCGCACCCCTACCGTCGCGGGTACGCCTGTACGGGTCGGCCGCGGCGGACCCGTTGCAGCGCGGTGAGGCGGCAATTGCCGCGCTTGCGGCGATCATGCGGGCGTCGCCGCCGGGACCGGCCGCCGAGGCGGTCCGCGCGGCGATGGCATCGGCCGCGGAGGTGGTGGACAGCCTGCGGAATCGGGCCCAGCACGTCCTGGCCTGCGAGTCGGCGGCTCGGGCGGTTGCCGACGTCGGCCGCCGTGCCGAGATCATTTCGACGGTCTCGGACCTGGTGAGCGCGATGAACGCCGCGGTGCAGGCGTTGGACGCCATGCTGGCCGCCGCCACCGACCTGCTCGCCTCAACGGTCTCGACCGTCTCAACGCCGTTGACGCCGGGGCAGCTCGACGGTCTTGACCGCCAGACGGCCACCCTGCGGGCCTTTGCCGAGGGCTTGCGTGACCTCAGGGGCTGACCTCAGGCGCGCAGCCGCAGGCCGCCCGGAGTGTGCTGGAAGCCCGCGCGTTCCAGCGCACGGCCGAGTTCGCTGCCGAGCAGGTCATGAGCAAGCCGCAGCTGGCCGCCGGCCCTGCGGACGGTGTCCACGAGGGCGTCCGCCGCCGGTGCCAGGACCGTGGACTCGTCCGTCCAGGTCAACACGGTCCTGCCACCGCGTTCGACATACATGATTAACTCGCCGTCGACCAGGACGACCAGCGCGCCGGGCGTGCGCCCTGGTCGGTGCCCACCGCCGGCCGGTGCGGGCCATGGCAATGCCGCGCCGTAGGGGTTGGCGGGATCGGCCGCGGCCAGCACGACCGCACCCGACGGTGGCGTGGTGGCCCGCAGCCGGTCGACCGCGCCGGTGACGGCGAACTGAGCCGCCCCGAGGGACTCCACGAAGTAGCCGCGCCGGCATCGGCCGGAATCTTCGAATGCCGACAGGACGCGGTACATCCCGGCGAAGCCGCCTGGGATCCGTTCGGCGCCGACCGCACCGCGGGTGACGATCCCATACCGTTCGAGCATCGCTTCGGCCTGTGCGTGGGCTCGCAGCGTCGGATCCGGATCACGTTCAGGCAGCAGGGACCAGCGGCCGGCGACCGTCGGTGGGCCGCCGCGGCGCGGCATGGCCGGACGCGGGATGCGCTGGTTGCTCCGGTGGGTACCGCGCCCACCGCTCAGCGCGGCTCGCAATGGGGCGAAGGTGTCGTTGGTGACCAGGCCCGCCCACACCAGGTCCCACAGGGCGCTTGCGAGCGCGGTGTCGTCGAGACTGGTGATCCGGTCGGACAAGGTCCGGAAGAACAGCGCAGCCTGTCCGTCGAGGGCCGCCAGCACCGCGCCGTGCAGCGGGGTGCTGGCGGCGTCCGGTACCGCCGGGGGCAGCAGCAGGGCCGCGGCGTCCGCTGGCACCAGGGTCACCCAGCCGTCGTTGCCGGGCAGGCCGCCGGCCCCTGCCCACAGTACCTCGCCAGACACGCACAGCTCATCAAGCAGTGCCGGGCTGTAGCCCGACACCCGGCTCGGCAGGACGAACTGTTCCCAGGCGCTGGCCGGGACAAGCGCACCCTGAAGTTGTTCGACAGTCCGGGCCACCGCGTCGATGCCGTGCGAGCCCGTACCGCCGCCCCCGGGAGAGACCCCCTGCCAGCCTGGCAGAAACCGGGCGAACACCTGGACGGGTACCGGCTCGACAGCACGCCGCGACGCCGCGAGGCTGCGCCGGCGAAGCGCCCGTAGGACGCCTTCGTCACACCACTGTTCGCCGGTGCCGCCCGGGCGGAGCTCGCCGCGCACGAGCCGGCCGGTGCCGACCATCCGTTCCAGACCGGCGCTGACCACCCCGACGCCCAGACCGAACCGGTGCGCCACCGCTTCGGTGTCGAACGGCCCGTGCGTGCGGGCATATCGCGACAGCAGGTCCCCCAGGGGATCGACGACGGTCGCGGTGAAGGTCCCGGGAACACCGAGGGGAACCGGTACGCCGAGGGCGTCGCGCAGTCGTCCGGCGTCCTCGATCGCCACCCAACGTTGCGTACCAGCGATGCGCACCCGCAGCGCGCGGTGTGTGTCGGCAAGTTCGGCGAGCCAGGCCGTGGTTGCTCCCCGAGCCAGTGCCTGCGCGGTGGTGAGGTCGCCGACCACCCGCAGCAGATCGGCTGTGCCCTCGACGTCGTGCGCGCGGCGGTCGGGCGCCAGCTGTTGGAGCTCGGCCTCGAGCTGTGCCAGCACAGCCGTGTCGATCAGTTCGCGCAGATCCGCCTGACCGAGCAGCTGCGCGAGCAGGGAACTGTCCAACGCCAGTACCTGGGCCCGGCGTTCGGCCAGTGGCGTGTCACCGGCGTACATGAACGCGGCGACATAGCCGAACAGCATCGAACGGGCGAAGGGCGACGGCGTGGCGGTCTCGACCTCCACCACACGCATGGTTCGTGACGCCACGTCACGCATCAGCCCCGTCAGCGCGGGGACGTCGAAGACGTCCTGCAGGCATTCCCGCATGGTCTCCAGCACGATCGGGAAGTTGTCGAAGCGTGCCGTCACCGCCAGCAGATGGGCGCTGCGCTGGCGCTGCTGCCACAGTGGCGTTCGCCGGCCCGGGGTACGTCGGGGCAGCAGCAGCGCCCGGGCGGCACACTCGCGGAACCGACTCGCGAACAGCGCGCTCGTGCTGACCTCCGTGCGGACCACCGCGTCGATCTCGTCCGGGTCGAACACGACGACGTCGGCGGTGGGAGCGATGTCGGCGTCGGGTACCCGCGCCACGATGCCGTCGTCGGAGTGCATGATCTGTACTTCGGTGCCGTAACGGTCGCGTAGGCGTGCCCCGATGGCCAGCGCCCACGGCGCGTTCACCAGGGCGCCGAACGGAGCGTGAACCGCCAGCCGCCAGTCACCTAGCTCGTCGCGAAAGCGTTCGACGACGATCGTCCGGTCGTCCGGCAGGTGACCGGTTGCCTCCTGCTGCTCGACGAGGTAGGCGAGCAGGTTGTCGGTGGCCCACTCGTCGAGACCCGCCGCCTGGATGCGTTGGCGCGCACCTGCGGGCCCGAGACGGGCGAGTTCCCGGGTGAACGCGCCGAGCGCGCGACCCAGCTCGGCCGGCCGCCCGGGTGTGTCGCCGTGCCAGAACGGCAGCCGCCCCGGCTGTCCCGGCGCCGGGGTCACCAGCACCCGATCAGGGGTGATCTCCTCGATGCGCCAACTGGACGAGCCGAGCAGGACGACGTCACCGACCCGCGACTCGTAGACCATCTCCTCGTCCAGCTCGCCCACCCGGCTTGCCTTCTCGCCGACGAGGAAGACACCGAACAGACCCCGGTCGGGGATGGTGCCTCCGCTGGTGACCGCGAGACGACCGGAACCGGGCCGGCCGGTGAGCGTGCCGGTGGCGCGGTCCCAGACGACTCGCGGGCGCAGTTCGGCGAAGTCGTCGGAGGGGTATCGACCGGCGAGCATGTCCAGGACGGCATCCAACATCGCCGGTGGCAGGGTCGCGAACGGCGCGGCGCGCCGGACCAGCGCGGCCAGGTCGTCGACCGACCACGGTTCCATGGCGACCATCGCCACGATCTGCTGGGCCAGGACGTCGAGTGGGTTGCGTCGGTAGCGCAGCTCCTCGATCGCACCGTCGCGCATCCGTTCGGCCACGACGGCGCACTCGGGGAGGTCGCCACGGTGCCGGGGCACAATCACCCCGCGGCTGACGGCTCCGACCTGGTGCCCGCCGCGCCCAACCCGCTGCATGCCCGCGGCGACGCTGGGTGGCGACTCGACCTGGATGACGAGGTCCACCGCTCCCATGTCGATGCCGAGCTCCAGACTGGAGGTGGCCACCACCGCGGCCAGCCGGCCGGCCTTCAGATCGTCCTCGATGAGCGCCCGTTGTTCCCGGCTGACGCTGCCGTGATGGGCCCGGGCCAGCGGCTGATCGGTGTGCGTGCGCGCGGTGTACGCCTCGTTCAGGTGGGCGCACAGTCGTTCGGCGAGGCGCCGCGAATTGGCGAAGACGATCGTCGAGCGGTGCGCGAGTACAAGATCGAGGATGCGTTCCTCCACGGCGGCGGGACTGTCCGCAAGGCTGGTCATGTCCGCCACCGGTACGACCACGTCGATCTGCAGCGTCTTGTCGGCCGGTGGGCATACGACCGTGACCTGGCCAGCCCCGCCGAGCAGGCGCGCGACCTCCTCGATCGGGCGAACGGTCGCCGACAGGCCCACCCGCTGGGCGGGGCGTTCCAACAGCGCGTCGAGGCGTTCCAGGCTGAGCGCGAGGTGCGCGCCGCGTTTGGTGCCGGCCACGGCGTGCACCTCGTCCACGATCACTGTTTCCACCGCGCGCAGCGACTCGCGGGCCTGGCTGGTCAGGATCAGAAACAACGACTCGGGCGTGGTGATGAGCACATCCGGTGGTAGCCGGCCAAGGGCCCGCCGTTCGCCGGCCGGCGTGTCGCCTGACCGAATACCGACCCGTACGTCGGGCTCGGGCAGGCCCAGGCGTGCCGCGGCCGCCCGGATGCCGGCGAGCGGGGCGCGCAGATTACGTTCGATGTCCACGGCCAGCGCCTTGAGCGGGCTCACGTACAGCACGCGGCACCGTCGGGACGGTTCGGCGCTCGGACCGGTGCCCGGACCGGCGCGGACGAGCCGGTCCAACGACCACAGAAACGCCGCGAGCGTCTTGCCCGACCCGGTCGGCGCGACGACCAGGACGTTGGCTGCGTCACCGATCGCCTGCCAGGCACCCACCTGCGCGGGCGTGGGCGCAGGGAACACGGCGGCGAACCAGGCCCGGGTGGGCTCGCAGAACCGCGCGAGGGGGGATCGGGTGGACATGTTCCGAGTCTGCCTCGCCGGTCCGACACACTGGGGAGCGTGCGACTGACCGAGTTCTGGGCGCGGATGAACAAGCAGTTCGGTTCCGGGTACGCGGAATCGGTCGCCCGTGACCATGTGGTGGCCCGGCTCGGCGGGGTGACGGTGTCCGACGCCCTGGCTCGCGGCGACGATGTCAAGGATGTCTGGCGGGCTGTGTGTGACGACTTCGAGGTACCCGCGCGCGACCGTTGACCGGATTTGCGGCGTGTCGCCCGCGTGGTCGAACGAATGTTCGTCTACTGTGGATGGCGAGCGCCCAGGTCTGCTGCGGTCGCCGGTGACGGGAGGAGGGGCATGATCGTTTCATCCTCGACTGGTCGGTTGTCCACAGGTCCGGCCCGGCGCTCGAAACTGTCGGACCTGCCCCCTACCGTCACCAACGTGGCCAAGACTCGACGACCTCAGCCTGGAGTGACTCCCATGGCAGGACTCGACCGTGAGAAGGCGTTGGAGAACGCCCTCGCACAGATCGACAAGCAGTTCGGCAAGGGCTCGGTTATGCGGCTCGGCGACGAAACCCGCCCACCGGTCCAGGTCATCCCGACCGGTTCCATCGCGTTGGATGTGGCACTCGGCATCGGTGGGCTGCCACGAGGGCGGGTAGTGGAGATCTACGGCCCGGAATCGTCCGGTAAGACGACGGTTGCCCTCCACGCGGTCGCCAACGCCCAGGCGGCCGGCGGGATCGCCGCCTTCATCGACGCCGAGCACGCACTCGACCCTGACTACGCGGGCAAGCTCGGGGTCGACACCGATGCGCTGCTGGTCTCCCAGCCCGACACCGGTGAGCAGGCGCTGGAGATTGCGGACATGCTCATCCGATCCGGGGCGATCGACATCATCGTCATCGACTCGGTGGCCGCTCTCGTGCCCAGGGCCGAGATCGAAGGTGAGATGGGCGACAGTCATGTCGGCCTCCAGGCCAGGCTGATGTCCCAGGCGCTGCGCAAGCTGACCGGTGCTCTTTCGAACACGGGCACCACCGCCGTCTTCATCAACCAGCTCCGCGAGAAGGTCGGCGTCATGTTCGGTTCGCCCGAGACGACCACGGGTGGTAAGGCGCTGAAATTCTATGCCTCAGTACGGCTGGATGTCCGTCGTATCGAGACTCTGAAGGACGGTGCGGATGCCGTGGGTAACCGCACTCGGGTGAAAGTCGTGAAGAACAAGATGGCGCCTCCGTTCCGGACGGCGGAGTTCGACATCGTTTATGGCGCTGGCATAAGCCGTGAGGGTTCCCTGATCGACATGGGGGTCGAGCACGGGATCATCCGCAAGTCCGGAGCCTGGTACACCTACGACGGCGATCAGTTGGGTCAGGGTAAGGAGAACGCTCGATCCTTCATGCGTGACAACCCCGACATCGCCAACGAGATCGAGAAGAGGATCAAGGAAACTCTCGGCCTGGTGCCGTCGATCGACGCCGATCAGCCATCCCCACCGGCGGTTGATCTCTGACTGGCGGAAGGCGTTGATCGGTGATGCCGCTGTCGGATCGTAGCCGAGAAGAGGGCACGGACCCGGTGGAGCGGGCACGGGAGATATGCCTGCGCCAGCTTGAAGCCCGCCCACGAAGCCGCGCGGAACTGGCCGCCACGCTGGATCGCCGCGGAGTTGATCCAGAAACGGCGGAGATTGTGCTGAACCGTCTGGTCGCGGTGGGTCTGGTGGACGACAAGGCGTTCGCCGCCGCGTTGGTGTCCTCCGCCCGCGTGAACCGTGGTCTCGGTCGACGCGGTCTTGCCCACGAACTGCGGCGCCGGGGGGTGGACCCGGAGATCTCCTCGGTGGCTCTGCAGGCCGTGGACGGCCAGGACGAGGAGGCCACCGCACGAACGTTGGTACGACGCAGGCTGGCCACGATGGACGATGTGCCGGCGCAGGTGCGTGCCCGACGTCTGGCCGCGTTGCTCGATCGTCGCGGCTATCCTTCTGATCTTGTGATGCGAGTGGTCACGGAAGAAGTGGAGGGTGGTGCGGCGGACTAGCATTTCTTGACCGTTCGACAGGCGCAGACCTACGCTCACCGAAGGTGAGAGGGCTCCCGCGGTGACGCGGTTCCGATAGCGTGAAACACGTTCACATGAGAGTGGTTGACCCGGATCGTGGCGCCTGCGGGCGCTGTCGTGCCCGCTTGGGCTCAACCCGCCTGTCAGTAGCGACACGGGTTGACGTTCCGGAACGGCCCGTTTCGTGGGTCCTTCGCCGCTCCGGCCCGCTACTTGCGGGCCAAGGCCGGTAGCGGGAGGAGGACCGATGGGTGTTCTCCTTGCTGTGCTTGGGGCCTGTCTGTTCATGGGTTTGGTGGTCATAGCCGTGCTGCTTCTGCGTGTACTGGGCGCGGGTGCGTTGGCGGCGCCCCGGCCTGGCACGGATGACGAGCAGCCGACCGAGCATGTCGACACCCAACAGGCCGCTGAACGTCGCGAGCAGGCGGAACTGGAGGCCGCCGAACTTATCCGCCGAGCCGAGGAAACCGCCCGGGCGGTGCAGGAAAGGGCAGAGTCCGAATCCGCGCTGCGAGCGTCCCTTGCGGAGGCCCAGGCGCATGAACTGGGTCGTAAGTCGGCCGAGACATTCCGGGTGCAGGCCGAGGCGGAGGTGCGGCAACTGCGATCTGAGCTCCACGCACAGGACGCCCGGCTCGTCCAGCGTGAACAGCGCTTGGAGGTTCGCACGGCCGCGATTGACGAACAGGCACGCCAGCTTGAGACCCGAGACCATGATCTCGCGGCTCGGGAGGTCGAGGTTGCCAGGCGTCGGGCCGAACTTGTCGACTTGGAGGAGGAACGGCGCCAGACGCTGGAGACCGTCGCCCGGCTCACCGCTGCCCAGGCGCGTGCCGAGCTTGTCAAGGTGGTCGAGGCCGATGCCCGCCGAGATGCCGCCGTGCTTATCCGTGACATCGAGGCACAAGCACGGGAGCAGGGCGAGGACAGGGCTCGGAAGATCGTGACGTTGGCTATTCAGCGCGTCGCATCGGAGGCGACCACCGAGTCGGTTGTTTCCGTGCTGCACCTGCCCAACGACGAGATGAAGGGCCGCATCATCGGCCGCGAGGGGCGCAACATCCGCTCGTTCGAGGCGGTCACCGGGGTGAATGTCATCATCGACGACACGCCGGAGGCGGTCCTGCTCAGCTGCTTCGACCCGGTGCGCCGCGAGGTTGGAAAGATCACCTTGGAGGCGCTGGTCTCAGACGGGCGCATCCACCCACACCGGATCGAGGAGGAGTACGACAGAGCCCGGCGTGAGGTCGAGGCACGCTGTATCCGAGCCGGTGAGGACGCGCTCATGCAGACCGGGATCGCGGAGATGCACCCCGAGCTGATCGCCCTGCTCGGACGCCTGCGCTATCGGACCAGCTATGGGCAGAATGTTCTCGCGCACCTGGTCGAGTGTGCCCATCTGGCGGGGATCATGGCGGCTGAGCTGCGGCTGCCCCCAGCCCTGGCCAAGAGGGGAACATTGCTGCATGATCTTGGCAAGGCTCTGACCCACGAGGTGGAGGGCAGCCACGCCCTCATCGGTGCCGAGATCGCCCGGCGCTACGGTGAGGATGAGGAGGTCGTTCATGCTGTCGAAGCGCATCACAACGAGGTTGAGCCACGGTCGATCGAGGCCGTGCTGACCCAGGCCGCCGACCAGATCTCCGGTGGGCGACCGGGCGCTCGCCGGGAGAGCCTGGAGTCCTACGTCAAACGGCTCGAGCGCATCGAGCAGATCGCCGGCGAGCGCCCGGGTGTCGAGAAGGTGTTCGCGATGCAGGCCGGCCGCGAGGTCCGGGTGATGGTCGTATCGGATCAGGTCGATGATATTGCCACCCATATGCTGGCTCGGGACGTCGCCAAGCAGATTGAGGACGAACTGACCTACCCCGGTCAGATCCGGGTCACCGTCGTCCGGGAGACCCGCGCCGTTGAAGTCGCCCGTTAGCGGGCTGGGAGCGTCCGGCTTGCGCACCGTAGGCTGGCTGGGTGAGTCCCCGCAGCTATCAGGTCCGGACGTTCGGCTGTCAGATGAACGTCCACGACTCCGAACGCATCGCCGGCATGCTTGAAGCTGCCGGCTACGTACCGGTCGAGACCGGAGCCGAGGTCACGCCCGATCTGGTGGTCTTCAACACATGCGCGGTCCGGGAGAACGCTGACAACCGCCTCTACGGCAATCTCGGCCAGATGTACCCGGCCAAGCAGCGCCACCCGGGCATGCAGATCGCAGTCGGTGGCTGCCTCGCACAGAAGGACCGCTCGCTGATCACCGAACGTGCCCCCTGGGTGGACGTCGTGTTCGGTACCAACAATCTACACAGGCTGCCCGTCCTGCTGGAGCGGGCCCGGCACAATGCGGTGGCCGAGGTCGAGATCGCCGAGGTGTTGGAGGTCTTCCCCAGCGCGCTTCCCGCCAAGCGGGTAGCGCACCATTCGGCCTGGGTGAGTATCAGCGTCGGCTGCGACAACACCTGCACCTTCTGCATCGTGCCGAGCCTGCGCGGCACGGAGACCGACCGTCGCCCCGGGGACATTCTCGCCGAGGTCGAGGCGCTGGTCGCCGAAGGCGTTCTGGAGATCACTCTGCTCGGCCAGAACGTGAACTCCTATGGCCGGTCGCTGGGCGACCCGGGGGCGTTCGCGACATTGCTGCGCGCCTGCGGGACGATCGACGGCCTGGAGCGGGTCCGGTTCACCTCGCCGCATCCGCGCGACTTCACCGATGACGTGATCGAGGCGATGGCGGTGACGGAGGCCGTGTGTCCGCAGCTGCACATGCCGTTGCAGTCGGGATCGGACGCGGTGCTGCGGCGGATGCGCCGTTCCTACCGCCAGGAGCGTTTCCTCGGGATCGTCGAGCGGGTACGGGCGGCGATGCCCCACGCCGCGATCACCACCGACATCATCGTCGGCTTCCCCGGGGAGACCGAGGCAGATTTTGCCGACACCCTGCATGTGGTCCGCGAGGCGCGGTTCGCCAGTGCTTTCACGTTCCAGTATTCCAGGCGAGCGGGCACCCCGGCGGCGACCATGGACGGGCAGGTCGAACCGGCGGTCGTGGCGGAGCGCTATGACCGGCTGGTGGCTGTTCAGGAGGAGATCTCCTGGGAGGCCAACCGTATGATCGTCGGTGAGCGGGCGGAGGTTCTGGTTGTCGAGGGCGAGGGACGCAAGGACGCCGCCACCGGGCGACGATCCGGCCGGGCCCGCGACGGTCGCCTTGTCCATCTCCGGCCGCCAGCGTCGTCCGGCAGTTCCGATCCCGGGATACGGCCTGGCGACGTGATGGAGACTGTGATCACCAGAGCCGCACCGCACCATCTGGTGGCGGACGGGCCGCCGTTGACCCACCGGCGGACCAGGGCGGGTGACGTCTGGCAGGCCGCACAGCGCTCGCCGAGTCACGACGGCGACGCCGGGATGACTCGCCGGTCGACCGACCTCGGCATGCCTACGCGCCGCCGGTGACGCTGGTCGCGGCGGCGGTTTGCCCGCATCCACCGTTGCTCATCCCCGAGGTTGCGCGAGGCGAACCCGTGGCGGTGCGAGAGGCGGCGATCCGGGCCATCCGCAGGCTGGTCGGGTGGAACCCGGACGTCCTCGTCGTTGTCGGCGACGCCCCACGGACCGCAGCCTACGCGGCCGGTCAGTCGGGATCGCTGGCCGGTTTCGGGGTACCACGATCGGTTACGCTGGGGCGGGCGACCCATCATGGTCGGCAATGCGGTGGCCAGCCGACATCGTCGTTGTCGTTGTCGTTGACGGTCGGAGCCTGGCTGCTCGAACAGACGTCGTGGCGGGGGGACGTCGCCGGATTCGGTGTGAGCGCGATGACCGCTGTGCGGGATGCCGTGCAGATCGGCGTCGCGTTGGCCCGCTGGGCGGCCCGGGTCGCATTGTTGGTGATGGCGGACGGCAGCGCCAGACGGACGGCCGCTGCACCCGGGGGATTCGACGAGCGCGCCGCGGCCCATGACGCCACGGTGGCGGCGGCGTTGGCCGCCGCCGACGCGTCCGCGCTGCTGCGGCTCGAGCCCGACCTCTCCCGTGAGCTGATGGCGGCGGGGCGTGCGTCGTGGCAGGTGCTGGCCGGCGCGAGCCTGATTGCCGGATCGAGCGATACGCACGTACGGTCATGTGTGTCTCGCGCTGAGTACGTTGATGCACCCTACGGTGTGGGGTACGTGGTCGCCTTCTGGGAATGGGGGAGTCGCTAGCCATGCTCTCGACGCCGACGGAACTGCCACCAGGGGTGCGGCGCCTGACCTGTGCGGGTCTCGCGGCGCTGCGAGCCGGTTCCCCGGCGGACCCACCGGTCGTCCTGCTGCCCGGCTACACCGGGAGCAAAGAGGACTATCTGATGATCATGACAGGGCTGGCGCAGGCCGGGTTCAACGTCATCGCGGTCGATCAGCGCGGCCAGTACGAGTCGTCTGCCGCCGATCCGGAACGGGAATGCACGGTCACGGCTCTTGCCGAGGATGTCGGACGGGTGGTTGACGACATCGGCCAGCCGGTGCATCTGCTGGGCCATTCCTTCGGCGGTCTCGTCGCCCGCGCCGCGGTCATCAGCCGGCCTTCGTCCGCGGCGAGCCTGGTGCTGCTCTGCTCCGGCCCCGCCGGCATCGTCGGCGCCCGCCGGATCGCGCTGCGAGCCATGCGGGTCGTCTACGACCGCAGCGGCCGCGACGCGGTGTGGGCCGCAGTGCGCGCTGCGGACACCACCGTCCACCCGCCCGGCGGCCGGGAGTTCCTCGAGCATCGCTTCTTCGCCAGCAGCGATGTCGGGCTACGGGTCATGAGCGAACAGCTCCTCGACGAGCCTGACCGAGTCGGCGATCTCGCCGCCGCGACCGGCGCGGTCGACACGCCTGTTCTGGTCGCACACGGCATCGCCGATGACGCCTGGCCGCCGCATTTGCAGGCGGACATGGCGGCGCGCCTCGGTGCCCGCTACGAAGTGATCCCCGGGGCCGCGCACTCACCTGCGACCGAGAGTCCCCGGGCCACCGAGGCTGTGTTGATCGATTTCTGGCTGAAACACGGCGAGCGCAGCGGCGAGGCCGACCGGTACCCGGGCCCGCACCTCGGTGCCGTCCGCGGTGTGCCGCAGATCGAGGACCTCGCCGTCGGCGTAGACCCGTGACACCAGATCCCCGCGGGCGAACGGTACGAGCACACATACCTCCACCGCCGGGTGGGGCACACGTTCGGTCAGCGCCTCCACCAGGGTGGACAGGCCCTCGCCCGTGCGTGCGGACACGAATACCGCGTTCGGGATGCTTCGGCGCAGCCCGGCCAGGACCTCCGGGTCGGCGGTATCGATCTTGTTGACCACGACCAGCTCGGGGACGTCCCCGGCGTCGACGTCGTTGACCACCATGCGGACAGCCGAAATCTGTGACAGCGGATCGGGATGCGAACCGTCGACCACGTGCAGGAGGAGATCGGCGTCCGCGACCTCCTCCAGCGTCGAGCGGAACGCCTCGACGATCTGGTGCGGCAGGTGGCGGACGAAACCGACGGTGTCAGCGAGGGTGAAGGTCCGACCGTCGGGGAGCGTGGCCCGTCGCACCGTCGGGTCCAGCGTGGCGAACAGCGCATCCTCGACGAGTACGCCCGCGCCCGTCAGGCGGTTGAGCAGCGAGGACTTGCCGGCGTTGGTGTAGCCGGCGATCGTGACCGCGGGAACCCCGCTGCGTTGGCGCGACGACCGTTTCGTCGCCCGGATCGTCTTCATGTCGGCGAGCTCGCGGCGGAGCCTGGCCATGCGCGCGCGCAGCCGTCGCCGGTCAGTTTCGATCTTCGTTTCGCCAGGGCCCCGGGTCCCGATCCCACCGCCGGACCGCGACATCGACTCACCCCAGCCACGCAGCCGCGGCAGCATGTACTGCAGCTGGGCAAGCTCGACCTGCGCCTTGCCTTCCCGGGATGTCGCGTGTTGGGCGAAAATGTCCAGGATCAGCGCGGTCCGGTCGATGACCTTGACCTTGACGACGTCCTCCAGCTGGCGCAGCTGGCCGGGAGTCAGTTCACCGTCGCAGACAACGGTGTCGGCGCCGACGGCGGCAACGACCTCGCACAGTTCCCGTGCCTTGCCGGAACCGACGTACGTGGCCGCGTCGGGGGTGTCGCGCCGCTGGACGAGTGCGTCCAGGATGACCGAGCCGGCCGTGTTCGCAAGGGCCGCGAGCTCGGTCATGGAGGTCGCGACGTCCGTTGCGGTCCCGGCGGTCCACACGCCGATGAGGACGACCCGTTCCAGCCTGAGCTGGCGGTACTCGACCTCGGTGACGTCATCCAGTTCGGTCGCCAGACCCGGTACCCGGCGCAGGGCCGCCCGGTCGGCGAGATCGTGTCCCTCACCGGTGGCGTCGAAGAAGTGGTCGCGGACGTGGTCGCGGATGGAGTCCTCAATGGCGGGAAGCGTCATATCGCCCTTCTCTGACGCGGTTGGATGCCGGCGGTCGATCCCTGATCAGCCGGCGCCGGCCGGGGTGCGTATCGGTACGGTGGCGGGGGGGTGGGAGGCGGGACCCGAGCGCCCATGCCGGCGGTCCGGTCGGCCACGGCCGAGCGCGATCATCCGGGCGTCGTCAGTGGGAACGGGCGGGCAGAACAACCGGCCGGCGCCGCGGTCACAGCTCATCGCGGCCAACCTGGACGCGATGACCATGCTGTCAACGCCCTCTGCTGTCACCACCAGCCGACGTCGGTGAGCCAGCGTGATGATCGAGGCCAGTACGGCTTCACCTTCCAGATCCCGCTGCATTGCGTGGAGGAAGCGACCGTCGATCTTCACCATGTCCAGCGGCAGGACGTCAAGAGTCGACATTGAAGCATACCAGGTGCCAAAGCCGTCGACGCCGATCGCTGGTCCGAACGAACGTAGGTGGCTCAACAGACGGGGTACCCCGATGTGCGCGAGCCCAAGAGTCTGTTCGGTGAACTCCAGCCCGAGGGCTCCCGGTGGCAGCCCGCGGCCAGACACGAGGCCTGCCACCTCGACGGCGAAGTCCGGCCGGGTCAGCTGGTCGGCGGTGACGTTCACCCACAGCCGGGGCGGGCGGATGGTGGTCCCCGATGCCATCTCGTGCCACGTCCGCGCCTCCGCAACGGCAGTTCGAAGCACCCAGCGGCCGACCTGTTCGGACAGGCCTGCGGCTTCGGCGACCGGCATGAACTGCGCCGGGCTTAGCAGGCCACGGTCGGGATGCTGCCAGCGCAGAAACGCCTCCATCGCCGGAACCGACCCATTGCGCAGGTCCACCTCGGGCTGGTAATGCAGCTGCAACGACCCGTCGTCAAACGCGGCACACAGGGCCGGGACGAGGTTCAGCTCGAGCGCGGTCACAGATGTCTCCAGACGCCGGGATGAACGGGTCGCCGGTACCCATCGCCCGTCAGGCTGAGCGGACCATGCCCGCCACCTGCTCGACGTCAGGACGGTCCAGCCAAATTATGCGGGGATCGCGGCGAAACCACGACCGTTGTCGGCGGACGAATCGGCGCGTCGCGGCAATTGTTGCAAGTCGGGCGGATTCGTTTGATTC
>NZ_CAUVXO010000004.1:52166-54017 GCF_963555865.1 Protofrankia sp. Cr1 | reverse complement strand
CGCGTTCGCGCCGAGAGTGGTCCGGTTGTCGTTCGGCGCGGCCAACATCGCCTCGACCCATTCGGTTCGGAACAGGCCGCGGGCCTTGGCGACCGGATCGGTGAGCGACTCGCGCACCCGGTCCAGGTAGGAGCCGGACAGATGCCGGATCGCCGGGACCGGGAAATAGCCCTTGGGCCGGTCGATGACCGCAGCCGGCATGATCGGGCGGCCGATGGCCTTGAGCACTCCCTTGCCGCCCGACGCGAGCTTCAGCTCGGGCGGACAGGCCGCCGCGAGCTCGACGAGCTCGTGATCGAGGAACGGGGTGCGCGCCTCCAGACCGGCAGCCATGGTCATATTGTCAACCCGCTTGACGGGATCTTCCACCAGCATGACCGTGGAGTCGATGCGCAGCGCCGCGTCCAGCGCGCTGGACGCACCGGGCTCGGCGAAGTGGGAGGCGACGAACGCCGCGCTGACGTCGGTGTCAAGGAGATAGTCCGGCTCGACCATGGCTTCGATCGCGCTGTGCGACCGGTCCGCGAACACCCGTAGGTAGTCCTCGACCGCCTCATCGCGTCCAACCCGGGCCAGTGGCGGGTACCAGGAGTAGCCGGCGAACACCTCGTCCGCGCCCTGCCCGGACTGCACGACCTTCAGGTGGCAGGCGACCTCCTGCGACAGCAGGTGGAAGGCGACGCAGTCGTGGCTGACCATCGGCTCGCTCATCGCCTCGACGGTCGCCTCGATCGCGGGCAGCAGCCGATCACCGGCGACCCGAATCTGGTGATGGTCGGTGCCGAAGTGGTTCGCGATGACGTCGGAGTACGCGAACTCGTCACCGGACTCGCCGCCGGCCGCCTCGAAGCCGACGCTGAAGGTCGCGAGGTCGTGCTGCCCGGCCTCGGCCAGCAGGGCCACGATGAGGCTGGAGTCAAGCCCCCCGGACAGGAGTACGCCGACCCCGACGTCTGCGACCATGCGCCGGCGCACCGCGGTGCGCAGCCGTTCGCCGATCGCGTCCCGCCAGTCCGACGCCGACCAGCCCTCATACGCCGGGTCGCGGGCGAAACCCGGCTGCCAGTAGCGTTCGTCGGTGGTCGAACCGTCCGCTTCGATGATCCGAACCGTGGCCGCCGGCAGTTTGCGCACGGCTGCGAGGATCGTGCGCGGCGCCGGCACGACCGAATGGAACGACAGATAGTGATGCAGCGCAACCCGATCGATGTCGCCGCTTATCCCGCCGCCGGCGAGCAGCGCGGGCAACGTCGAGGCAAAGCGGACGCGCGTCGCGTCCGCCGTGACGTACAGCGGCTTGATGCCCAGACGGTCACGGCCGAGGATGACGCGGCCGGTGTCACGCTCATGGATGGCGAAGGCGAACATCCCGGCGAAGTGGTCTACACACCGGCTGCCCCACCGATGGTATGCCTTACCGATCACCTCAGTGTCCGATGCCGAGAAGAAACGGTAGCCAGCAGTGATGAGCTCGTCACGCAGTTCGCGGTAGTTGTAGATGCAGCCGTTGAAGACCGTCGTGAGGCCGAGCTCGCTGTCGACCATCGGCTGCGCACCGCGCTCCGAGAGATCGATGATCTTCAGGCGACGGTGACCGAACGCGACCGGTCCAGACGCCCACACGCCGCTGCCGTCCGGGCCGCGCGGTCGCATCCGGTCGGCCATCCTGACCACCGCGTCCACATCGGCCGCAGCGCCGTCAAACCGCAGCTCCCCGCTCAGACCGCACATGTTCGCTCCCTGTCGGTCGCTTCATCGGCTTCCTCGACGGCGTGGCTACCACCATCTGTGCCCGGCGTTTCCAGCAGATGACGCCACCGTTGCGAGCAGGAAGGCCCTGGCGCAGTGCCC
>NZ_CAUVXO010000004.1:32834-51719 GCF_963555865.1 Protofrankia sp. Cr1 | reverse complement strand
GGTGTCCTTGGAACCACCGCCGCGGGACGAGTTGACGATCAGGCTGCCGACCGGTGCGACCCGGGTCAGCGCCGCCGGTATGACCACCGCCTCCGCGCCCAGGTAGACGAAGGCGCGCAGGTCGACCGAGCACGGCTGGAAACGACCGTCGTGCCAGGTTGGATGGGTCGACAGCCGCACCAGCTCCTGGCCGATCCAGCGGCGCGGCTCAGCCAGGATGCGTCGGCGGGCGGTCGCGAGCTCAGCGGCATCCGCCCGCGGACCGATCAGTACGCCGTCCCCGCCGTACCCGTCAGCCGGCTTGATCACCAACTCGTCCAGATGATCGAGCACGTACGCGCACTGCTCGGGATCGCCGCAGACGTAGGTCATGACATCGTCGAGTACGGGTTGTTCGCCCAGGTAGTACTTGATCAGAAGTGGTACATAGGCGTAGAGCACCTTGTCGTCGGCAACACCGTTACCAGGCGCGTTCGCCAGGCTGAGCGTTCCCGCTTGAACCGCTCTGATCAGGGCCGGCCCGAGCGGCAGGCCGTCGGCGGCCACGGCGGTGGCCAGCTCGTCCTCGTCAAAACGCCGGTACAGGACGTCGACCCGCCGAGGTCGACCCCGGTCGAGACGGTGGACCACGCTGCCTGCCGGGCCGTCCTCGACGACGAGGTCGCCCGGTTCGACGAGCGCCACCCCCATCTCCTCTGCCAACAGGGCGTGCTCGAAGTGGGCCGAGTTGTCCGACCCGTCGGTGAGCACCGCGATCGTCGGCTCCCCCGTCGCCCGGGTGGGAGCGGC
The DNA here is from genome assembly GCF_963555865.1 of Protofrankia sp. Cr1. Classification (NCBI taxonomy): domain Bacteria; kingdom Bacillati; phylum Actinomycetota; class Actinomycetes; order Frankiales; family Frankiaceae; genus Protofrankia; species Protofrankia sp. Cr1. The sequence goes on along the minus strand of NZ_CAUVXO010000004.1, from coordinate 50,930 downwards.
CGCGACGAGGGCCTCGTGCAGGAGCGCGGGTACACCGTCGAGCCCGGCAATCCCGCCGGGCGGAACCAGATCGGGCAGCACCGAGCAGGTCAGCCGCCGCCCTTCGATGGCATAGGCGACTCCGGAGGGAACCCGCAGGTTGTCCTCAAGAACGAACCAGTTCCCGTCGGCGTCGCGCACCAAGTCGATGCCGGTGACGCTGGCCCGCACGGCATCCGCGGGCACCGCGAACCCGGCGGCCCGCATACCGGGCGCGTCACGCACCGCCCAGGCCGGGACCACACCGTCGCCGACGGCCGCCTGCTCGCCATAGGCGTCGTGCAGGAAGGCCTCGAGTGCTCTGACGCGCTGCGCCAGACCCGTCCGCAGCCGCGACCAGTCCGCGGCCTCGACGATACGTGGCACCAGATCGAAGGGAAACGGCCGCGCAGCGTCCTCGCCGGTCACCCGGAACACCACCCCGCGCAGGACCTGCTCGACGCCTCGCGCCTCGGCGCGTTCGGTCAGCACCGCCGGCCCGAGACGGTCCAGGGTCCGCATCACGGTTCGGTACGGGGCACGGACCGCACCAGCGGAGTCGACCACCTCGTCGAAGCCGTCGGGGCGGTACCCGTGAAGCAGGCTCGCCTCGCCCGCGGGGGTGGACCGTGGCGTACCGGCGAGCGTGCTCGCGGGTACCGACCCAGACCCAGACGCAGACGCAGACACCGACGCCGGCGCCGGCGCCGACGCCGGCGGGGCAAGCGGAGCGTCACGCGTTTCGGCCAGGATGAGGTCCGCGACGTCGGCCAACCGCTCGCGCCGGGCGAAGGCCCGCCGCTGCCGGGCCGCGGCGCCGCCACGTCCGATCGCCTGCTGGGCGAGATCGGTCACCAACTCCCAGTCACCAGCGTGCTCCAGCTCGGCTCGGACCTCGTCCATCAGTCGGCGCAGCAGGTCGTGCGCCGGTACCGGACCCGCACCGGCCACATCGACGAGGTCGCCCTCGATCCCGGAGCGAGCCGCCCGCCAGGTGGCAGCCCGCAGCAGTTCGGTCCGTGGCGGCGGTGCCGGCGCACCGATCCCGATCGCGAGCGTGGCCCGCCGGACGAGCGCGCGGAACAGGCCGGCGATGAGGATGACGTTGTCGACGTCCGGACATGCGTCGCAGATGCGCAGTTCGACCGTGGGTAGGTGCGCCGATGGACGGACGTCGAAGTAGACCATGCCCGGATCGCTGATCACCCCGGATTTGATCAGGTCCGCGACCAGTTGATCGTATTCGGCCGCGGTGCTGAACGAACCGGCAACGCCGGCGGTCGGCCATCGTTGCCAGACCAAGGTCCGGACGCTCGCGTAGCCGCTGTCCACACCCTTCCAGTAGGGGGAACTCGCCGACAGCGCCAGCAACATCGGCAGCCACGGCGCGACCCACGCGACCACCGCCATCGCGAGGTCGCGGTCCGCGACGTCCACGTGCACCTGGGCACCGCAGATCAACTGTTCCCGGGCCAGCAGCTGATACTCGGCGAGCATCTGTTCATACCGCGGGTCGCGGCTGATCCCCAGCACGTCCGGATCGACCAGCGGAACGGTTCCCGCGGCCGCGGGACCGAGGCCGAGCGGTTGCGCGACTGCCGCGAGTTCACGCCGCAGGTCCACCAGGTCGGCACGCAGGTCGAGAAGATCGGTACAGGGACGGCTGTTGGTTTCCACCACGGACTTCAACAGCTCTGCGGCGAAGCGGTCGGCTGGAAGGCGGTCAAGGATCGCGCCGGCCCGCGGTACGAGTTGGCGGGACGCGAGATCGAGGATGTGAAACTCCTCCTCGACGCCGACAGTCGCGATTCGGTCGTCGCTCATGGACGACGACGCTACGGCCATTCGGCTACAGAAGCACGTCTCGGCCTGTCCGATCGTTGATACCGGGCAGACTTTCGGATGTGTCCACACAGGTTGGCTGCCTGTAACGGTTTCCCCGCACAACCAGGACCCCCGATACGACCGCTGAACCCGCGCCGGCACGCACGAATGTCAACGGGAACGTCGCGAACCGGCGGGAGACCGGGAAGCCAGGGCCAGTCCGAAACGGTGCGAGGAGAGGTGTCCGCATGGTCGCCATCAGTATACAACTATGACAATCAATGGCAAAATTTCGCCGTTTCGCGTCCATCTAGCCACCCCTCGTACACACCGCCCCCTTGTGATGTCACAATGCAACCTCGCCGGCACTTCTGGTGACATCGCCAGCGCCGGCAACATGATCTTCCGAATGAAGGGTGCTGACGTGCGACCACGGGAGCTTGCCCCGTCCGCCTGCAGCTGGATGTCTCTGGGGGGCCGACCGTCATGGCGTTACTGAACGCAACCGAGATCGCGACGACCGGACCGGTCAACATCTCCGCGCCGGCAAAGCCGGCAGAGGCCGCCGGCACGGGCGGAACGGTGATCGGTGAGGGCCGCATCGGCAGGCAGGTACGCGTCCCCAAGACCGCCGAGCTGGTCGCGGCGCACCTGCGGCGCCAGATAGTGCGGGGTGAACTGGTCGAAGGCGATGCTCTTCCCCCGGAAGCCGTGTTGATGGAACAGTTCGGTGTCTCGCGCCCTACGCTGCGCGAGGCGTTCCGGGTCCTGGAGTCCGAAGCGCTGATCAGCGTGCGCCGGGGCGCCCATGGCGGGGCCCGCGTCCATACACCCAACGGTGACGTGGCCGCCCGCTACGCGGCGCTGGTCCTGGAACACCGCGGCACGACCCTCGCTGACATCCACCAGGCCAGGGCCCTCATCGAGCCGCCTTGTGTCCGCCAGATCGCCGAGCGCCACACAGATGACGATCTCACCGAGCTCCGGGCGGCCCTCACTGCGGTCGAGGCCGCCGACGACAACCACAGCCAGCTACAGGCCGCGGACACCGACTTCCGCGGCCTACTGATCGAGCTCGCCGGCAACCAGACCCTGCTCGTGCTTGCCGGCATGCTCCGCCATATCGTCAGCCTCGCGCAGGGCAAGCGGATCGGTCCCCGACAACACGCCGGCCGCGCCGGCCCCGCTTGGTGCGCCTGGAGGAGCAGGTCCGGCCGGTGTGGCCAACCACCGCCCACACCGGGAGTTGGTGGCCCTGATCGAAGCCGGCCAAGCTGCCGCCGCCGAGGACCTGTGGCGGCGTCACCTCCTGGCGACAAACCTCTTCGCCGAACACGACCAGGCCACAGTCCTCGACCTGTTGGGGGGAGTTCCCACGTCCGGTAGGTAACGTCGATCAGGTGACCCGCGCCGAGACTGACTCCCTGGCCGAGGTCCTCACCCTCGACCGCATCGAAACCAACATCTTCCGCGGCTGGTCCTGGCACACCGCGCCGACCAGGGTATTCGGCGGCCATGTGGCAGCACAGGCGCTGATCGCCGCTGGTCGGACCGTCGCCGCCGATCGCCCGGTGCACTCGCTGCACGCCTATTTCCTGCTACCGGGTGATCCAACAGCGCCGATCATCTATGAGGTCGACCCGATTCGTGACGGGCGGTCCTTCACGACCCGGCGTGTGGTCGCCATCCAGCACGGCAAGGCCATCTTCAACATGTCCGCGTCGTTCCATCATACGGTGGATGGCTTCGAGCACCAGTCGGCGATGCCCCCGACACCGCTGCCCGATGACACCGCCACGCCACCCGATGAGATCTTCGCCGACAATGGGGGTGTCGAGCCGTTCTTCCTGCGCTATCTGGATGTCCTGCCGATCGCGACGAGCGCCCAGGACGGCTCCACAGAGCCGCCCGTCCTCTCCTACCTCGGGGATCCCCGTGCTCCCCACCAGCGGCGGTGGTTCCGTGCCCGGGGGGTGCTACCCGACGACCCGCTCTACCACGCCTGTGCGGTCGCATACGCCTCGGACCTCCACCTGATCACGACAACCGTGCTCCCGCATCGGACGCCGGCGGGGCCGCGAATTTCATTGGCGAGCCTGGACCACGCGATGTGGTTCCATCGACCGTTCCGCGCGGATGAATGGCTCCTCTACATCCAGGACAGTCCGTCGGCGTCCGGGGAACGTGGCTTCACTCGCGGTGAGATCTACACAACCGACGGCCGGCTCGTCGTCTCCGTTGCACAGGAGGGCCTGATGCGGCTGGCTCGCTGAGGCCGGCGCTGACCGACTGCTCCAACTTTCCGTTTTTTACCTTTTTTCAACGGCTCCGACAACAGGACGCGCGCGGCTCGCGACGTCCCGCGGTCGGAGCCGTTCGGCGTCTGCGACATGCTCTCACGCCGCCACCGACCGACGTCGACCGTGTCGACGACCCGTCGAACTTTCCGGGCGAGGCGTCATCAGGGCGTCAAAGCCGCTGGTCCCCGATTCCCGCCGGGTCGATACTCGGTTCCCTTGAGGTCTCCGGGACCCCTGCCACGCTGGAAGGATCTGCCGTGCGTGACCTGATGTTCGTCGTCCTCACCGTCGCGATATTCGCCGTGCTGGGGCTGGTCGTACGAGGGGTGGAGAAACTGTGACCGCTGAGAACCTGACCGGTTTGATCCTGGCGGTCGCGCTCACGATCTTCCTTGTCATCGCCCTTTTGTTTCCAGAGAAGTTCTAACCTGACCAACGGCGACGCACCGCGGGTCCATCATGGATCTCCCCGGTGCCGCCGGCGGCCGCAAGGGGTTGCGCAATGAACACCACGACGGCGGGGATTATCTTCGTCGCCACCCTCGCCATCGCGCTGGGTCTGACCTACCGGCCGTTTGGCGACTATATGGCCCGAGTTTATACGACCGGGCATCATCTGCGGGCCGAAAAGGTGATCTATCGGGTGGTCGGCGTCGATCCAGACGCCGAGCAGCGATGGAGCACCTATCTGCGCAGTGTGCTCGCCTTCTCCTTTGTTTCCGTGCTGTTCCTGTACGCATTTCTTCGGCTACAGGGCCATCTGCTGCTCAGCCTCGGTTTCGCCGGGATGGAACAGGGGCAGGCATTCAACACGGCAACCAGCTTCGTCACGAACACCAACTGGCAGTCGTACTCGGGTGAGTCGACGCTCGGTTATCTCGTACAGATGTCCGGGCTCGCGGTACAGAACTTCACCAGCGCGGCGGTCGGCATCGCGGTGGCGATCGCGCTGGTCCGCGGCTTCGCCCGCAGCCGTACCGACCAGCTCGGCAACTTCTGGGTGGACCTCATCCGCACCGTCGTCCGCATCCTGCTCCCGATCTGTGTGATCGGCGCGGTCGTACTGATCGCGGGTGGGGTCGTCCAGAACTTCCACCACGTCCAGACGGTCACGACCATCGCCGGTGGTAATCAGTCGGTGACCGGCGGACCGGTCGCGAGCCAGGAAATCATCAAGGAGTTCGGGACGAACGGTGGCGGCTTCTACAACGCCAACTCCGCGCACCCCTTCGAGAACCCGACGAACTGGACCAACTGGCTGCAGATCTACCTGCTGCTGTCGATCGGTTTCTCGCTGCCGCGGACCTTCGGGAAGATGGTCGGTGACACCCGTCAGGGCCTGGCGATCGTCTCCGTCATGGTCGTGCTCGCACTGGCCAGCATGTTCCTGGTGAACGGTCTGCAGATGGCCCATCACGGCACGGTCCCCACCGCTGTGGGCGCGTCGGTCGAAGGCACCGAGACACGTTTCGGCATACCCGACTCGGCAACCTTCGCATCCGCGACGACGCTGACCTCGACCGGCGCGGTGAATTCCTTTCATGACTCCTACACGAGCCTCGGCGGCGCGGTCCTGTTGCTGAACATGATGCTCGGGGAGATCGCTCCGGGCGGTACCGGATCGGGCCTGTACGGCATCCTCATTCTCGCGGTGCTCGCCGTGTTCATCGGTGGCCTGATGATCGGACGAACGCCGGAGTACCTCGGCAAGAAAATCTCCGGCCGGGAGGTGAAGTTCGCCTCCCTCTACATTCTGACCACACCGACGTTCGTCCTGGTGGTCACGGCACTGGCGATGGCCCTGCCCGGCGAGCGGGCCACGATGCTGAACTCCGGCGCCCACGGATTGTCCGAGGTACTGTACGCGGCGACGTCCGCGGGGAACAACAACGGGTCCGCATTCGCGGGCATCTCGGTGAACACGACGTGGTGGAACACGGCGCTGGGTATATCCATGCTCGCCGCGCGCTTCCTGCCGATGGTGTTCGCGCTCGGACTGGCGGGCAGTCTGGCCCGGCAGAAACCCGTTCCCGCGTCGGCCGGCACGCTGCCCACCCACCGGCCGTTGTTCGTCGGCCTGGTGACAGGCGTGGCAATCATCGTCGTCGCGCTGACCTACTTCCCGGCTATTGCGCTCGGACCGTTGGCGGAAGGTCTCCACTAGGCCATGAGGAATACAGATGCCACGACCACTGTGAACAGAAACTCCGCGGATCCGGCGCAGGATCCGGACACCACCCGATCGGCCCGGCGGGTCCAGGGTGGCCTGCTCGACCCCAGGATGCTCTGGCGCTCGGCTCCGGACGCCATCAGAAAGCTGAACCCGACCACCCTGTGGCGTAACCCGGTCATGTTCATCGTCGAGATCGGCGCCGTGTTCACCACGGTGCTGGCGATCCGCGACCCCAGCACGTTCGCCTGGCTGATCGTCATCTGGTTGTGGCTGACCGGACTGTTCGCGAACCTGGCCGAAGCGGTTGCCGAAGGCCGAGGAAAGGCACAGGCCGACGCGCTGCGCAAGGCGAAGACGGACACCGTTGCCCGCCGACTGATCGACTGGAAGCCCGGCACGGACCTCGGCACGGCCCGGATCGAGCGGGTACCCGCGCCGAGCCTGCTCAAGGGCGATCGGGTGGTGGTCGAAGCAGGCGAGTTCATCCCCGGTGACGGTGACGTCATCGACGGCATCGCGAGCGTCGACGAGTCCGCCATCACCGGCGAGTCCGCGCCGGTGATCCGCGAGTCAGGTGGCGACCGGTCCGCGGTGACCGGTGGTACCCGGGTGCTGTCCGACCAGATCATCATAGAGATCACCCAGCGGCCTGGCGAGAGTTTCATCGACCGAATGATCTCTCTCGTGGAGGGGGCGAACCGGCAGAAGACGCCGAACGAGATCGCGCTCAACATCCTGCTGGCGTCTTTGACCATCATCTTCCTGCTCGCGGTCGCGACCCTGCAGCCGTTGGCTATCTTCTCGAAGGCTCAGCAGCCGGGTATCCCCGACAGCGCCGCCCTGAACGCCAACGGCGTCACCGGGATCGTGCTGGTGTCGCTGGTGGTCTGTCTGATCCCGACGACGATCGGCGCTCTGCTCTCGGCGATCGGCATCGCGGGCATGGACAGGCTGGTGCAACGCAACGTGCTCGCCATGAGTGGTCGCGCCGTCGAGGCGGCCGGCGACGTCAACACGCTGCTGCTGGACAAGACCGGGACAATCACTTTGGGCAACCGTGAGGCGCGCGCCTTCATCCCGGTCGGGGACGTGGACGAGCAGGTGCTCGCCGATGCCGCGCAGCTGTCCTCACTCGCCGACGAGACCCCCGAGGGCCGCTCCATCGTGGTCTTCGCCAAGAGCACCTACGGTCTGCGCGAGCGCACCCCGGGCGAGCTGTCCACCGCCACGTTCGTACCGTTCACCGCGCAGACCAGAATGTCCGGTGTCAACCTGGAGGGCCAAAGGGCGTGCGACGATCGTCAGATCGCGCGCCCGGAGGCCGCAGTCCCCCGAGGACTTTCAGGCGGCGGACCGGATGCCGGCGGTGGGCGCCAGATCCGCAAGGGCGCGGCAACGGCGGTACTGACGTGGGTCCGCAACCATGGTGGGCCGGTGCCCGACGGCACGGGCGAGGTTGTCGACGGCATCGCCGCGTCCGGCGGGACACCGCTGGTTGTCGGTGAGGTGACCGACAGCTCGGCCGGGGACGCCGGCTCCGGCCCGACGGCGCGGGTCCTCGGCGTGATCCAGCTCAAGGACGTCGTCAAGTCCGGCATGCGGGAACGCTTCGACGAGATGCGCAGCATGGGTATCCGCACCGTCATGATCACTGGTGACAACCCGCTGACCGCGAAGGCGATCGCCGACGAGGCGGGTGTGGATGACTTCCTGGCCGAAGCGACCCCCGAAGACAAGCTCGCCCTGATCAAACGGGAGCAGGAGGGCGGCAAGCTCGTCGCGATGACCGGGGACGGAACCAACGACGCCCCCGCCCTCGCCCAGGCCGACGTCGGCGTTGCCATGAACACCGGCACGTCCGCGGCCAAGGAAGCCGGAAACATGGTCGATCTCGACAGCAACCCGACGAAGCTCATCGAGATCGTCGAGATCGGCAAGCAGCTGCTCATCACCCGTGGAGCACTCACCACCTTCTCGATCGCCAACGACGTCGCCAAGTACTTCGCGATCATCCCGGCGATGTTCGCGGCGGTGTACCCGGGGCTGGACAAACTGAACATCATGCGACTGCACAGCCCGCAGTCCGCGATCCTGTCCGCGGTCATCTTCAACGCACTGATCATCATTGCGCTGATCCCGCTGGCCCTGCGTGGTGTGCGTTACACGCCGGGCAACGCGGCGACGATGCTGCGCCGCAACCTCTACATCTACGGACTGGGCGGCCTGGTCATCCCGTTCCTCGGGATCAAGCTGATCGACCTGGTCATCCAGTTCATCCCCGGAATTCGGTGATCACAGTGGTCTCGTCACGCATGCCCGGCTCGCTCCGACACCTGTTCGCAGCCGTGCGCGTACTCCTGGTACTCACGGTGATTACCGGCATCGCCTATCCACTGGCGATCACCGCAATCGCCCAGCTACCCGGCCTCAAGCACCGGGCGGACGGCTCGATGATCAAAGCTGCGGACGGCCACGTCGTCGGTTCGTCGCTGATCGGCCAGTTGTTCACCGACTCGAACGGCAACCCGATCCCGACGTACTTCCAGTCCCGTCCGTCCGCGGCGGGCGAGGGCTACGACCCCACCGCGACATCCGCGTCCAACCTCGGTCCGGAAAGCGTCACCGACGCCCTCGACGACCCGGCCACCAAGGACGACGAGAGCAAACAGAGCCTGCTCACCCAGGTGTGCAGCCGCAGCAAGGCCGTCGGTGACCTCGAAGGCGTCGACGGCCGGCGTCCCTACTGCACGGCCGGAGGCGTCGGCGCGGTCCTGTCGGTGTTCTACCGTGACCCCGGCTATGCGGGGCCGATCACCAAGGTCGTCAGCGTGAACGAGCAGTGTCCGGCCGGGCCGTTCCTCGCCACCTACGAAGGGATTGCGGTCCAATGCGCGACGTACGGTGACGACTATGCCGCGGGGAAGCAGGTTCTCGTGCCCGGCCCGGGCAATGCGGCGGGCAACCCGGTGCCGCCCGATGCCGTGACAGCCTCCGGTAGCGGTCTGGACCCGGGCATCTCCCCCGCCTACGCCGACCTGCAGGTGGCCCGGGTCGCCAAGGCCCGTGGGCTCGACCCGACAGTCGTCCGCAGGCTCGTCGACGACCATGTCACCCACCGGGCGCTCGGCTTCCTCGGCGAGCCGACCGTCAACGTCGTCGAGCTCAATCTCGCCCTGGACAAACTGCGTACGAGCTGACCGCAGGGATGGCTGGGTCACGAAACCCGGGCCGGGGACGGCTACGGGTCTACCTTGGAGCGGCCCCCGGGGTCGGGAAAACGTACGCGATGCTGGACGAGGCCCACCGCCGGGCCGCGCGGGGAACCGACGTGGTGGTGGGCCTCGTCGAGACCCACGGGCGGGTCCACACCGCGAACCTGCTGGGCGGTCTGGAGATCGTCCAGCCACGGGCGGTGGCGTACCGGGACCGGACCTTCCCGGAGCTGGACCTCGACGCCCTGCTCGCCAGGCGCCCGCAGGTCGCGCTCGTCGACGAGCTCGCCCACACCAACATCCCCGGCAGCCGTCACGAGAAGCGCTGGCAGGACGTCGAGGAGCTGCTCGACGCCGGCATCGACGTGCTGTCCACCGTCAACGTCCAGCATCTGGAGTCGCTCAACGACGTCGTCGAGGCGATCACCGGGGTGGCCCAACGGGAAACCGTCCCCGACGAGGTCGTGCGCCGCGCCGACCAGGTCGAGCTCGTCGACATGGCGCCGGAGGCGCTGCGCCGCCGGATGGCGCACGGCAACGTCTACGACCCAGGGAAAATCGACGCCGCACTCGGGAACTACTTCCGGATCGGCAACCTCACGGCGCTGCGCGAACTGGCACTGCTGTGGATGGCCGGCAAGGTCGACGAACAGCTCGACACCTACCGTGCCGAGCACGGCATCTCCCGCCGGTGGGAAACCCGCGAACGGGTCGTCGTCGCTCTCACCGGCGGATCCGAAGGCGAAACCCTCATCCGGCGCGGCGCCCGCATCGCCACGCGCGCCGGCGGCGAACTGCTCGCTGTCCACGTCACCCGCAGCGACGGTCTGATCAGCGCGTCCGCGCAGACACTGCAACAGCAACGCGAGTTGGTCGAAAGCCTCGGCGGCAGCTACCACCAGGTCATCGGGCACAGCATCGCGGCAGCCCTGCTGGCGTTCGCCCGCGGCGAGAATGCGAGCCAGCTTGTGCTCGGCGCGAGCCGGCGCAGCTGGCTTGGCACCGTTCTCGGCGGCCGGGGGGTGGCGGCCGAGGTCATCCGCAGCTCCGGGAAGATCGACGTCCACATGATCCCACACGACCGGGCGGGCAGAACCTACCACGGGCTACCGGAGCTCACCGGTGGACTCACCCCCCGACGCCGGATCATCGGGGCGGCCCTCGCCGCGGTCGGCCTGCCCGCTCTCACCGTGGCGCTCACCCGGCTGCGGGGCGACGTCGACCTGGCCGGTGACCTGCTGCTCTACCTCACCATGATCGTCAATGTCGCGGTTGTCGGAGGCCTGTACCCGGCGCTGTTCGCAGCGGTCGGTGCGAGTCTGCTCGCCGACTGGTTCTTCACAGATCCGCCGCACACGCTCTATATGCGCAACACGGAGAACATCCTCGCGCTTGGCGTGTTCGTGGTGGTCGCCACCGCCGTGAGCGTCATTGTCGACATCGCCGCCCGCCGCACCCGGGACGCGGCACGGGCCCGCGCCGAGGCGGACACACTGTCCACCCTGTCCGGTAGCCTCGTCGCGGGGCAGGACGCCGTGTCCGCGGTGCTCGACCGGGTCCGCGAGACGTTCGGGATGACATCGGCCACGCTGCTCGAGCGGCAGGACACCGGGCTCTCCCGGGCGGGCGACACCTGGGTGGTGGTCGGTGTCAGCGGCCCCGACCCGTGCCCGACACCGCAGGCTGCCGACACCGAGATTCCCATCCGCGCGGATCTGCACCTGGCGTTGCGCGGCCGGGTCGTGGCGGGATCGGACCGCAGTGTGCTGACCGCGTTCGCCGCCCAAGCCGCCGTCGCGTTGGACCGCCACCGGCTCGCCGCCCAGGCTGCCGACGCCGCTGACCTGGCCGAAACCGACCGCACCCGCACCGCCCTGCTGGGCGCGGTCAGCCACGACCTGCGCAGTCCCCTGGCATCGGCGAAGGCCGCTGTGTCCAGCCTGCGGGCCTCCGACGTCTTCTGGACCCGCCAGGAACAGACCGATCTGCTCGCCACCGCCGACGAAAGCCTCGACCGACTGACCCGACTGGTCGAAAACCTCCTGGACATGAGCCGTCTGCAGGCCGGCGCGCTGGCGGTGTCCAGGCAGCGGGTCGGGCTCGACGAGATCGTCCCGCGCGCACTCGACGAGCTCGGCCCGAGCGGGCACAGCATCGAAGTCGATCTACCTGAGACGCTCCCCGAAGTCAACGCCGACCCGCCCCTGCTCGAACGGGTCATCGCCAACCTGGTGGCCAACGCCGTCCGCCACTCCCCGGCTGGCCAGCCACCCCTGATCACCGCCAGCGCCCTCGGTGACCGGGTCGAACTACGCGTCATCGACCGTGGCCACGGCATCCCCGAAGCCGACCACGAACGCGTCTTCGCCCCGTTCCAGCGCCTGGGCGACCGGGACAACACCACCGGCGTCGGGCTCGGCCTCGCCCTGTCGCGCGGGCTCACCGAAGCGATGGACGGGCAGCTCACGCCCGAGGAAACCCCTGGGGGAGGACTTACCATGGTGCTGTCACTGCCCGCCGCGCCGCCCTACACCGCACTGTCGGATAGTTCGGATAGTTCGGATAGTGAGGTATGACGCGCATCCTGATCGTCGACGACGACATGCAGATCCTGCGCGCACTGCGCATCACCCTGCACGCCCGCGGCTACGACGTCACCACCGCCGTCGCAGGCCGCCAGGCTCTCGCCGCCGCGCAGACCGGCCGGCCCGACATCGTCCTGCTCGACCTGGGCCTGCCCGACATCGACGGAACCGAGGTCATCCACGCCCTACGCGGGTGGACCAGCACGCCGATCATCGTGCTGTCCGGCCGTGCCGGCAGCGCGGACAAGATCGGCGCACTCGACGCCGGCGCCGACGACTACGTCACCAAACCCTTCCGCGTCGACGAGCTCCTCGCCCGACTACGTGCGGTGGCCCGCCGAACGCCGACGGCCACAGAGACGCCCACGGCAACGGTCGGCGCCTACATCATCGACCTGGGCGCCCGACAGGTCACCCGTCGGCCCGGCGGCGTTGGCGGCGTTGGCGGCGTTGGCGGCGTTGGCGGCGACGAGGATGCCGACAGCCCCGAGCGCACCGGCCCGGTAACCATCCGGCTCACCCCCACCGAATGGCACCTGCTCGACGTCCTGCTCCGCAACCCCGAGAAGCTGATCACCTATCGGCAGCTTCTCCCCCACACCGGCGGACCCTCTCCCAAGGAACAAAGCCACTACCTGCGCGAGTACATGGGACGACTGCGCCGCAAACTTGAGCCGACCCCCGCGCGCCCCCGCCACTTCATCACCGAACCCGGCATGGGTTACCGGTTCCAGCCCTGACCACCCCACGATGAAGGTCTTCGCGGCACTTGATGTATCTACATAATGTAGGTACGTTCGACGCGTGGAAACCATCGGACTACGAGAACTCAATCAGAACCCTTCCAAGGCAGTGGCCCTGGTGCGCTCCGGAGTCTCGATCGTTGTCACGGACCGCGGCAAGCCGGTACTACGTATGGTGCCCGAGGTCGAGCAGCCGGGCGCTCTTCAGCGGATGGTCGCCACCGGCGACGCCAGCGCCCCCGCCGAGCGGGGCATGCCGGATGTGATCCCCGATCTGGTGCCAGCCGTCGAGAGCCTGGCCGAGATCCTCGTCGCGGACCGGGACCGGGAGCGCAGTCGTTGATCTATTTCGACGCCTGCGCCCTGCTGAAGTTCATCAAGCAGGAGAGGGAGACCGCGGCGCTGCGGACCTGGCGTGGGTTGCTTGCGGAAGGGACCGAACTGGTCACCAGCGGACTGACCCAGCTGGAGATCACCCGTACCTTGTTACGCGCGGGTGCCGACCACCAGCGGGTGCCCTATTTCCTGGGCCAGGCCCTGCGAGGCGTGTATCTCGTGGACGTCACCAGCACCGTGCTCGCCCGCGCCATTGCCTACCGCGTTGCGAGGTTGGGTTCGCTTGACGCCATCCACCTGGCCAGCGCGGACCCGTTCCGCAGCGAGCTGACCGACTTCGTGACCTACGACCGGGAGCTGGCCGCCGCCGCCACTGATCTCGGCTTCCCGGTGAGCGCACCATCCTGGCCGGAAGCGTCGGTAGAAAGCGCCGTTATGGTGACGAAAACTACCTAAGCCTCGTGTCGCCGACGGCCGGGCGTAGGTAGAAACGGCGGCTATGGCAACTTTTTCCACCGACCCCTCCGCAGGGACGCACGCACGCGTGACGCAGAGCCCAGCCGGTCGGCGAGTCAGCCCGCGGCGACCGTAGCGGGAACCGGCTGCTGGACCGACCATGCGGCGGGCAGCGACAACACCATCGTGAGCCCGCCGCCGGGGGTGTCGTCCGTGGTCAGCGAACCACCCATGGCCTCGGTCAGGCCACGGGACAACGCGAGGCCCAGGCCGACGCCGGTGGCGTTGTCCCGGTCACCGAGACGCTGGAAGGGTTGGAAGACCCGGTCCCGGTTCTCCGCCGGGATGCCCGGCCCGCGGTCGATGACGCGAATTTCGACCCGATCAGCGAGCGCGCTCGCGGTGATGACCGGATGGGTCCCCTCGGGGGAGTGCCGTTGTGCGTTGGAGACGAGGTTGACCAGCACCCGCTCGAGGAGCGCGGGGTCTGCATGGATGTCGGGCAGATCGTCGGGCACCTGGATCTCCACGCTGCGAGCCGGCGGGCCGAGCTCGTCGAGGGCGTGTGGGATGACGTCGTCGACGCCGACCGGCCGGGGGAAGACGCTGAGCGCGCCAGCCTGCAGCCGGCTCATGTCGAGGAGGTTGTCGACAAGGCGGGTGAGCTTGTCCATGGACTCATCGGCAGTCGCGAGCAGCTCCGCCTGTTCGGCCTCGGTCCAGCGGATGTCCCGCCCGCGCAGCCCGGAAATGGCGGCCTTGGCCGAGGCGAGCGGTGTGCGCAGATCATGGCTGACCGCGGTGAGCAGAGCGGTACGTACCCGGTCGGCCTCAGCCAGCGGGCCGGCCTCGGCGGCGGCTTCGGTGAGGCGGCGCTGTTCCAGTGCGAGCGCGGCCTGCGCGGCGAACGCGGCGAGTATCCGACGGTCCGCGGCGGGCAGTGGCCGTCCGCGCAGTACAAGAGCGAGGTTGTCCCCGACGGGGACGTCCACGTCACCGGCTTCGGGCCGGGTGCACGGATCAGTCCCGATGCTGTGAACGACCCGCCACTCGCGGGCGCTACCGCTGTCGCGGCCGGCGCCGGAGTGCTGCTCGGAGCGTTCCAGGAGGGTGGCGGCCGTCATCCCGAAGGTCTCCCGCACCCGTTCGAGCAGCGCCGGAAGCGCATCCTCGCCACGCAGGACGCTGCCGGCGAGTACGGACAGGGTCGCGGCCTCGGCGGAGGCCCGCGCCGCCAGGGCGTACCGGCGTGCGGCGAGGTCCACAACCCTGCTGACCATGATCCCGACGAGCACGAACGCGGCGAGCGCGAAGGTATTGTTACGTTCGGCGATCGTCCAACGGTGCACGGGAGCCGTGAAGTAGTAGTTCAGCAACAGGGAACTCGCGACCGCGGCGAACAGCGCGGGCCAGAATCCACCGACCAGCGCGACGATCACTACCGCCAGCAGGTAGGCAAGAGCGTCGGTTGTGAGGTTGAGCGACTCACGCGAGATCGCCAGGACCACGGTGAGCAACGGGAGAAGACCGACCGCCAGCGCAGTCGCGATCAAGCGGCGTCGCGGCGTCAGGCCGTGCGTGAGCCGCGGCAGCCGCCAGCCACTACCGACCTCCTCATGGGTGACCATGTGGACGTCGATCGACCCGGACAGCTTGGTCGTGGTGACCCCGATACCGGGGCTGAACATCTGGGCGAGGCTGCCGCGCCGGCTGGCACCGAGCACCAGCTGGGTCGCGTTCTCCGCGCGGGCGAAGTCGAGCAGCGCGGTGGGGACATCCTCGCCGATCACCTGGTGGTAGGTGCCTCCCAGGCTCTCCACCAGCGCCCGCTGCCGGGCCAGTGCCTGCGGGTTCGCGCCGGTCAGGCCGTCCGACCGGGCCACGTGGATGGCGAGCAGATCAGAGCCCTTGCTGCGGTCCGCGATCCGGACGGCCCGGCGGATCAGGGTGTCCCCCTCGGGTCCACCGGTGAGAGCGACGACCACGCGTTCACGGGTTTCCCAGGTCCCCGCTATGCCGTGTTCGGCGCGGTACCGGTCGAGCTGCTCGTCCACCTTGTCAGCTACCCACAGTAGCGCTATCTCGCGCAGAGCGGTCAGATTGCCAACCCGGAAGTAGTTCGACAGTGCGGCGTCGATCTTCTCCGGAGCGTAGACGTTGCCGTGCGCCATCCGACGGCGCAGCGCCTCCGGGGCCATGTCGACCAGCTCCACCTGGTCGGCATCCCGGACGACGTCATCGGGCACGGTCTCCCGCTGGGCCACCCCGGTGATCGTCTCAACCACATCGTTGAGTGAATCCATGTGCTGGATGTTCACGTTGGAGATGACGTCGATACCAGCGTCAAGGAGCTCGTGGACGTCCTGCCAGCGCTTGGCGTTGCGGCTGCCGGGGACGTTGGTGTGCGCGAGCTCGTCGACGAGGGCGACCGCGGGCCTGCGGGCCAGCACAGCGTCAACATCCATCTCGGTGAACACCGCGTCCCGGTAGGAGATCTCCTTTCGCGGGACGACCTCCAGCCCTTCCAGCAACGCCGCCGTCTTCGGCCGGCCGTGGGTCTCGACGAAACCGACGACCACATCGGTTCCCCGATCGCGGCGCCGGTGCGCCTCGTCCAGAGCAGCGTAGGTCTTACCGACGCCTGGCGCGGCACCAAGGTAGACACGCAAGGTTCCCCGAGTCACGACACCCATCGTGCGCCATCAGGCGTGCGCGCCGCGAGGGACGGCCGACATATGCACAGCGTAACGGTGACCGCACATACATTCACACTGGCATCACAACTCAACGCCTGACACACAGTCCGCACGCCGCAGACACCCTCCGGAGCCGCAACCAGCGAACGGGCCCATGTGGTGGAGAAGGTCAGTGATCTGCGCAATAGGGGAACTCAAACGACGAACAGGCCATTACCGTAGCGGGCATGCCGCAAGCAGGACTTGCCTGGCAGACACTGCACGATGCCGGCGCACTCGCACTGGTCGACACCGCGTCCCACCGGGCCGCCGCCGTCGCGCGACCGTGCACGCCCGAGCTGGGCATCACCGACATCGTGGAAGCCGAACGCCTAGTCCAGGCCTGGGCGGAGACATCCACACGAGGAGAGGCCGAGGATGCACTGGCGGGACGGCTCGCAGCCGACCCCGCGAGACTCCTGCGGTCACTGAGCTGGCTGCTCGCGATGTGGGCGGTGACGCTGCATCTGCGAACCGGTGAACAACCACACGCGGTCATCCGGTCGTTGACCTACCGCGGCGTCTGGCGCAGCGCCGAGGCACCTCAATGCGAGGGCGTCTGGGAATCGCTCAGCCAACGGGTCCGCATCGGCGCGCTGGCCGCGCTGACCGGGGACTCCGACGCCGCGAACGCGTTCCGGCTGGCAATCTGCCAGCCGTCCGGAATCGCTGAAGTGCTGCTGTACCACGCACTGTCGGTCATGGCCGACCTCGCCCGCAACATGCATGCCATCGGTGTCGACCCGACCGATCTGGCCCGCACCCTCGCCGCGTACACCACCGAGCCGGCCGCCATCCAGCCGGCGTCCTTCCGCCCGCTGAGCTGACCCGGCCCACAGACAGGACCCCCAGCCGCCGGGATGTGATCGGCGTGGGCGACTCAGACACCGTGCCGGCGCCATGGGACAGTTGGATGTCCGGTGTGGCGGCGACTGGGAGTGGCGAGTGACCGTGGGAATACGGACGGAGGTGCCCGTCACGTCTGTGCCCGGGCGTCGCCTGCGCGCACTGGAGATCGTCGAGGCGGCGGTTCTCGTCGACCTGGTGATCGCGATCTGCCTGGTGGCGCGTTTCCTTCCACTCGGCTGGTTGCTCACGATCCCCGCGGCGGTTCCGGCGGCGGTACTGGCTGCACGCTGGCGACTGCGGGCGGGGATCGCCGCGATCTTCGCCGCCATGGCCGTAGCCGTCCTCATCGGCGGCACCGGGTTCGCCATCACCATCACCTCCTGCATGATGACCGGGACGCTGCTGGGCACCGCCCACCGCCGGGGGTGGGGTCTCCTACGCACGGCGGCTGCGGCCGTCGGTGTGCTGTGGGTGCCGGTCGCCCTTGTCATGGACGCGGTGTTCGGCGTTCTCACCGAGCTGCGCACACTGGTCCTCGCCGAGATCGTCAACAGCTGGGACGGCGCCCGGACCAGCATCGGACGGCTCGGGATGGCGCCGGACAACCCCGGGCTGGCGGCCGCTGACTCGGTCGTCCGCTGGGGCGCGACGCACTGGTGGGCACTCCTACCGACCGCGCTGCTGGCGAACACCGCGGTCAACGTGCTCGCCACCGTGCTGGTCACCCGCCCGGTACTGCGTCACCTCGCCGCCGGCGCGCCATCGGCGCGGACCGACCATCCCAACCCCCCGGCGTGGCTCCCCGCCGGACGGCGGTCTGCGCCGGCGCAGCCGGATCCGCACGCCCGTCCGCAACAGCCAGACC
>NZ_CAUVXO010000004.1:28555-32387 GCF_963555865.1 Protofrankia sp. Cr1 | reverse complement strand
CACAAGCCGATGCGCAGCCCTGTCCGCAGACCCGGCCCCTTCCCCTCCAGCTGGAATCGGTGACCTACCGTTATCCCGGCGCGTCACGGGACGCCGTCCACGACGTGTCCCTGACCATCTGGCCGGCCGAGTTCGTGGCGATCCTGGGTGCCAACGGATCCGGGAAGTCCACCCTCGCCCGCATCATCGGTGGTTGGAGCCCTACTAGCGGGCGGGTACTGCGGCCCGGTGACTGTGCGCTGGGCCGACCCGGCGGCACATCCATGATCTTCCAGCGGCCGGAGTCACAGGTGCTGGGTGTGCGTGTCCGCGACGACATCGTGTGGGGCCTGGCTGACGGTGGCCGGGCGGTCGATGTCGAGGCGCTGCTGGCGAAGGTCGGGCTCGCCCAGCTCGCCGACCACGAAACCGCGACGTTGTCGGGCGGACAGCTGCAACGGCTGGCGGTCGCCGCCGCACTCGCGCGGGCACCGAGCCTGCTCGTCTCCGACGAGTCCACCGCCATGGTGGACGCTGACGGCCGCCAGCAGCTCACCGAGCTGCTGGCACGCCTTCCCGACGAGGAGGGGGTCGCGGTCGTGCACGTGACCCACCGCCGTACCGAAGCGATGCGGGCACATCGCCGCATCATGCTCGACAGCGGTCGGATGACGCCGGCGGACAGCTCGCCACCCGGCCCGCTGCGCTGTGCACCGGTCGATCCGGGCCCCAACCCGCGCCAACCACGGTTCCCGCCGGGTCCGATCGTGACCGCCGGGGCATCTCCGCTGGTGTGTCTCGACGGTGTCGGACAGGTTTACTCATCCCGATCGCCATGGGCACACCGGGCGCTGACCGACGTATCCTTCCAGCTCGACAGCGGCGAATCGATCATTATCGGTGGTCGTAACGGATCGGGAAAGTCGACGCTCGCGGCCGTCCTCGCCGGTCTGCTCAGTCCGTCGGAAGGCGATGCCCGCATGGCCGGTCGCCCGCTGACCGCCTGCCCCGGCGAGATCGGACTGGCCGTGCAGCACTCCCGCCTTCAGCTGCTGGCGCCCACCGTGGGTGCTGACGTACGCGCCGCGGCCGGGGTGAGCGCCGCCGCCGCCGACGAGGCGCTGGCCGCGGTCGGCCTGGACCCCGTGCTGTTTCGGGACCGGCGGGTGGAGAACCTCTCCGGCGGGCAGATGCGCCGCGCCGCGCTCGCCGGACTCATCGCCCGCCGACCCCGCCTGATGATCCTCGACGAACCACTGGCGGGACTCGACACCCCGTCGAGACACATCCTCGTCAAGGTGCTCGCGGACCTTCGCATCCGCACCGGGCTGACGCTGGTCGTGGTATCCCACGACTTCGAAGGTCTGGCCGAGGTGATAGACCGGATGCTCGTCCTGGACGCCGGACGGGTGGTCCACGACGGCCCATTCTACGGTGACCGGCCACGGTACGTACCAGCAAGCGACCCTGCGGACACCGCCCGCATCGGTTCCCGCATGCTCCCCCAGCCTCGCAGCGCGCCGCTCATCGCTCGTGCGCAGCGTTCGGGGATCATCAGCACCGCGGGTCCCCACGCCGCACCGCTGCCGCTGCCGCTGCCGCTGCCGGATCGGGATCCGGTCCCCGTGGCCGCATCGCCAGCGCAATCCCCATCCCCATCGCCCCCGCAACCATCGCCCTCGCAACCGGCGCCCCCGCAACCCGACGTCCCCGTGCCCGCCACGTCCCGAGCACCGGGTCGGTTCTCCCGGCGACGTTCGGCCGCGCGTGCCCGCCGGACCGAACCCAACCTCCTGCGCTACATCCCCGGCACCAGCCCGGTACACCGGCTCTGGGCGGGGACAAAATTGATCATGATGGCCGCGCTCGGGATGCTCATCGCACTGCGACCGTCGTGGCCGGTGATCGGTCTGATCGCGGGATTCGTCGGGGTGTGCATGGTGATCGCCCGGATCCCGCCGGGCGCGGCACCGAGGCTGCCCCGTTGGTTCTGGTACGGCCTCCTGATCGGCGCCGCGCTCACCATGCAGTCACACGAGGCACCGTTCATGGCGGTCGCGGGAGTGCGGTTGTCACTCGGCGGTCTCCTGGAATGGCTGCGGCTGACGTCGGTCTCCATGACCATGTTCGCCACTGCCGCGCTGCTCGGGTGGACAACGCCGCTGTCGGACGTCGCGCCCGCCCTGGACCGGCTGATGGCGCCCCTGCGCCGGCTGCGGCTGCCGGTCGACGAGTGGGTGGCAACGGTGGCGCTGGCCATCCGCTGCCTGCCTCTGCTGGTTGACGAGATCCGTACGCTGCTCGCGGTCCGCCGGCTACGCGCGGCCGCGGGGCCGGCCCGGCCGCGCCAGCCGGCGGCGTTGGCGCGCCACGCGCGATGCGCGACCGAGCTGCTGTGCACCGCGATAGTCACGTGCCTACGACGGGCCGCGGAGATGACCGACGCGATCACCGCGCGGGGCGGCTTCGGCGCGGTGTCACACCAGCCGGCCCGGCCCCGACGCGCAGACGCCGCCGCGCTCGCGACCATGGTGGGACTGTTCACAGCCGCCCTACTGATCTGAAACCGGCTGATCTGAAACCGGCTCCAGCTGATCACTGCCGGGCGCGCTAACCGAGAAAACCGTTGAGACTGACTTCACGCGTCTCGGGATCCACGTCCGGCCCTTCGGCGAGCAGATCGGTCAATGGACGGGGGCGGCCGGTGAGGAACCCCTGCGCATAGTCCACTCCAAGATCACGTAGTGCCAGCGCCAGCGGTTCACGATCGACCTTCTCGGCAATGGTGTACATACCGAGGCAGCGCGCGACCCGTACCACGGCGTCCACCAGGACGGTGTCGGCCGGCGACGTGTCCACATGCCGCAGGAAATCACCGTCGATCTTCACATTGGTGAATGGAAGGTTGCGCAGGTAGACGAACGAACCCACGCTCGCGCCGAAGTCATCCAAGGTGAACCGGCATCCCGCGTCGGTGAGGGTCTCGGCAAGATGCCGCGCCGCGTCCAGGCTGGTCACCGCGACGCTCTCGGGGATCTCCAGGCCGAGTTGAGATGGATCGACCCGGGCCGCACGCAGCGCCGACAGGACGAACTGACCGAATTCGGGATCCGCGACGGACTGGCCGGAGATGTTCATGTGCAGGCGGAGCCGCTCCCGGCGAGCGGTGGCGGAGGCGAGTGCGGCCACCGCCTGCGCCAGCACCCAGCGGTCCAGGCTCAGCATGAGATCGCTGTCGGCGAGTGCGCCCATGAATTCGGCCGGCGCCAGATCCGGTTGTCGACCGTCACGAAGCCGCAACAGAAGCTCGTATCCCTGCACCTGGCGGGATGACAGGTCCACGACGGGCTGCGCGTCCAACGCCATCAGACCCCCGTCAAGGGCGTCGCGTACCCGCTGCACCATCGAGATCCGCCGGGCAACGTGCTCATAGCGCTCCGGGGTGAACAGTCGCGCACAGCCGCGTCCGGCATCCTTGGCTTCGTACAACGCAAGGTGGGCACGAGCCAGTGCCATGTCGCTGTCGGTCGCAGATGACAGCGACACAACGCCGACGCTGACGGTGATACGGATCGTCACGCCATCGACGATGATCGTGTGCCGGGCAACCTTCTCGCACAGGGCGTTCGCGACGCCCAGTCCGTCCGGGCCGTTGTCGGACTCCAGAACCACGGCGAACTCGTCGCCGCCGAGCCGCCCGAGAACCGCGCCGGGCAGGGTCTTGGCCAGCAGCTGGGCGAGAGCCCCCATCACCGCGTCGCCGACGGCATGGCCGCGCATGTCGTTGACGTCCTTGAAATCGTCCACGTCGACGAGTAGCAGGGTCCCGGCCTGCGCCGGCGCCTTCGGCGCT
>NZ_CAUVXO010000004.1:22666-28034 GCF_963555865.1 Protofrankia sp. Cr1 | reverse complement strand
ATCCCGGCCGACGCCATCCCGTTCGACGCGATGGCGATGCCCGTCATGCGCTCGACGGGTTCGATGCCTGCGATGCCTGCGATGCGTTCGGACAGAAGCGCCGTCATCGCCTGGCGGTTGCGCAGTCCGGTGAGCGGATCGTGCGTCGTGAGGTGGATGAGCTCGCGGCGGACCCGGATCAGCTCGGTGACGTCATGAGCCGTACCCATGATCCGAATCGGCGTACCCGCATGGTCGGTGAGGACATCGCCGTGGCATTCGAGCACACACTCGGTAACCCGGTCGGCCAGGTACATGCGGTGGGTGAATTCAAACGGGCTGACCTCGGCGATCGCCCGCTCCAGAACGCCTTCGATCCTCGGGACGTCGTCGGGGTGCATCAGCGACCGGTAGGTGTCGTAATCGAGATAGGTGTCCGTGGGGTAGCCGAACATCGCAAGAAGCTCGTCGGACCACTCCACCTCGTTGGTGACCAGGTCCCACTCCCAGATGCCCGTCCGGGCGATCGTCTCCACATGACGGAGCCACCGTTGGCGCAGCTGCGCGACATCCTCGTCATTGTGACGAGCGGTATTGTCGACAATCTCATAAAGAACGTAGCCCCCGGTACCGACCGTCCGGTCCCGGCCCGTGTCACCGGCAGCCAGCGCACGGCAACGGATCTCCAGCCACCGGGTGGTGCCGTCGGGCGCCTGCCACCTGGCCTCGCACGGTTCCCCGTCCGGGACAACGCCCGCCAACGGCAGTCCGGCCTCGGCGACGGCCAGTCGGGCGCCAACCATGTCGTCGAAACCGGCGGTGGCCCGCACCAGTACGCCAAGGCCCGTCGGATCCGGTGTCGCACTCTGCTCATGCACCATCGCACCGCCCGTCACAAGGGCGAACAGGGCCCGGTTAGCCCAAACCACACGGCTGTCGGATGTCACCACCAGTAGCCCGGCGGACACCACGTCAGGCACCAAGCCGACCACGCTCGCGACCAACGCACCTCCTCGCGGATGTCAGCCCCGTGCACATCCCGGCTCATCACGCTACTTCCCGATCGAAGACTGAGTGTAGCGGCAGTCGGGTGAGCACAGAACGTTAGGGCGTGTCCGGTGGATATTCACATGTGCCGGATGCACCGACCGCACGTCGCAACGGGATTATGCGGGCATGCCCACGTCCGTTCGAATCGTTGTGGCACCCAACGCCTTCAAAGGCACGCTGACCGCGAACGAGGCGGCACACGCCATGGCTGACGGGGTCGGTGACACCTACCGACACGCGGACATCGTCATGCGGCCGGTGGCCGACGGCGGCGACGGAACCGTGGCCGCGGCTCTTGCCGCGGGCTTCACCCGTCATGAGGCCACCGTGGCCGGACCGCTGGGAACCGCGGTGCGCGCTGCGTTCGCCGTTCGAGCCGACGCCGCGGTGCTGGAGACGGCTACGGCGTCCGGTCTGCGGCTCGTGCCACCTGGACGGCTCGCGCCGCTGGCAGCGTCCACTGCCGGTACCGGTGAGCTGGTGCGTGCCGCCCTGGACGCCGGAGCCCGACGGCTGCTGCTCGGAGCGGGCGGGAGCGCGACGACCGACGGGGGCGTCGGGATGGCCTCCGCACTGGGTGTCAGATTTCTGGACCGGACCGGCCGGCCTCTGCCGCCGGGTGGCGCCGCCCTACGTGATCTTCACACAATCGATGTCAGCGGTCGGGATCGGCGACTCGCCCATGCTGAGATCACCGTCGCGGCAGACGTTGACAGCCCGCTGCTCGGGCCGCACGGTGCGGCAGCGGTCTTCGGACCGCAGAAGGGCGCAGGACCAGCCGAGGTCGCCGTCCTCGAAGAGGGGCTGCGCACGCTCGCCAACCGGCTCGACGCGCTGCCGTGGGATGTCGCGGGCCTCCCGGCGAGGGAGGCGAGGGTCACCGCGGGCGCAGGCGCGGCCGGCGGTCTCGGCTTTGGCGCGATGGTCTTTCTCGGTGCACAGATACGGGCGGGCGCCGAGCTGCTCCTCGATCTCGTCGACTTCGACGCGGCCCTGGACGGCGCCCACCTTGTGATCACCGGCGAGGGCGCACTGGACGCGACGACCCTGCGGGGCAAGGCTCCGGCGGTCGTCGCGAGCCGGGCCCGGACGGCCGGTGTGCCGGTCATCGCGGTCTGCGGACGGGTGGACCTCGACCCGGGTCGCTGGCAGGATGCCGGCTTCACCGCCGTCTTCACCGTCCACCCGGTGGCCCCAGTCCATCCGGGGGCCACCAGTCCACCCGGTGGCCCCCGTTGCCGGCGCCCCCGCGACGGTGGGGGTGCCGGCGTTCGTCGGCCGGGCCGAGGCTGCCCGCAGGCTGCGACGTGCGACCGCCGAAGCCCTCCGCAGCATGCTGTCCTGAAACGGTCAGTCGCCCGCTACCGGTCAGTCGTGGATCTGCTGCGAGAGGTAGTGCGCTTCCCCGACCTGGGCGAGTAGCTCGATCTGGGCGTCCAGCCAGTCGATGTGCTCCTCCTCTGAGACGAGGATCTTCTCCAGGAGGACGGCCGAGCCGACATCGTCACGGGATCGGGTCAGGACAATCCCTTCGCGCAGGAGGCCGCATGCCTCGATCTCGTGGGTCCGGTCGGAGTTCAGTTGCTCGACGACGGTCTCACCGACGCGCAACGTGTTCAGCCGCTGGAGATTCGGGAGCCCACCGAGGTAGAGCACCCGGTGCACCAGCAAGTCAGCGTGGCGCATCTCATCGATCGACTCGTCGTAGGTGTGCCTGCCCAGCCGGTCGTAGCCCCAGTTGAGCTGCATCCGCGAGTGCAGGAAGTACTGATTGACGGCTGTCAACTCATTGGTGAGGACGCGATTGAGCAGTTCGACGATTTCCGGGTCGCCCCTCACATGGAACCTCCGCTGCGTCAGCCCGACGGGACGACCGGACGGACACGGAGATGATCGCTCAGCAACTCCTCGATCTCGTCGAGGCAGCCGCCGCAGCCGGTACCTGCGGCGCAGACGTCACCCACATCACCCGTGTCGCGCGCGCCCGACTCGATCACGCCGCGCAACGTCCGATCGTTTACAGCAAAACATGAACAGACCAGCACCGCACCTCACCACGCCCATTCAGGAGCTGTTCACCGCGTCACCCAGCGGAGGTTGCGCACAGCTGGGATGACGAAAACGAACGCTCGCTACTTAGCTAAAGCTTCCCTAATAGTGCCCAGACGGGAGAGTCTCACACAGAAAGATCAAAAACAAGCAGGTCGCCGTACCGCCTCGCTGTCACCCTGATCACAGTGCCCGCAACACCACGGCCGCATCCGGCTCGGTCACGCGGAAGCTGAGGCTCTCCTCGACATAGAGGTGGACCGTGTCCATCGTGCGGCCGGCATAACCGACCGACAGGTCCTGACCGGACTCGAGGATGAAATCCCCCCCGCGCAGACTCAGCACGACCGCTCCGCGGATTCCGGGAGCGCGTACCACCGGCCCGTCCAGAATCTGGCGGAGATGGCCGAGCAGCAGATAGCCGCCCTTCTCGACCGTCTCGATGATCGCCGTGTACCCGTCCGGCTCGATGGCCAGACCGTAGGGTCCACCGATGCCGGCCTGCGCCAACAGGGCGACGGCCTTGGCGACGGCGCGGGGGTAGGTGTCGGTGTCAGCTCCGAGCGAGACGGCGGGATGCGCCGACGCCTCCATGATCCCGACCATCCCGGCATCGGGAAACCCGTGGAAGACGATCGCGTTCTCGCTGATCGCGATGGTGCGCACGGCTTCGTCGAGCGCACCGAGATCCACATCGTCGGCGCCCCGGTCGACGTCAGCCAACTCCCGGCATGCCAGCGTGAAGGATGTCCGCAGCTCAACCAGGGGCAGGACCTGCCGTAGCTGGGCAACCACGCCTTCTACCGGCGCCGTGGCAAGGGTCGTGACCCGCCCCAGCGTGGTCGCCGACCGGCCCCAGCCGTGCGGACCGGAGAAATCGACCAGCTTGCGGGCGGCGAGGTTCGTGGTGAGCCTCGCCCGCGCTTCCCGGTCGATCATCGACCAGGAAGCCTCGGTGAGCGGAGCGTGGTCGCGCAGCAGATGATTCACCCGGTCACACTCCGCAGACCGCCAATGCCCAACGACCCGTCACCGCGCCCGGGGGTGGCCGGCATCGGACCCTCGACGGGGAGCAGCCGGTCCTGCGTCGGCGCACCGCCGCCGTTGCCTCCCGTCGCCTCGGCCTCCACCGAGAGAATCGGGCCGGAGGTGAACAGGTAGGTCCGGAGCTGGGCGTCGAGGGCCGGATCGTGACGTCGCAGCCATTCCAGGGTCATTGCGGCGTGTTCCTTCTCCTCATCCCGATTGTGAGCGAGGATGCCGGCCAGGCTTGGATCCCCCGCCGCATCCACCCGCTGGTCGTACCAGTCGACCGCTTCGAGTTCCTCCATCAGCGAGACGATCGCCCGGTGTCGGTCGATCGTTGCCGGATGCAGCGTCCCGGGCTGCTCGTGCAGCCCCATGCTCGTGTCAGCCACCCGCTGTAGGTACCACGCAGGTGGAGCACCACGCGTCAGGAAACGCGTGCACGCAGCGAGTCCGCCGGCCACTACGGCATGAGAGGGGAGATCTCCACCCTGCGGTTGGCGGCGCGGCCGGCTTCGGTGTCATTGGTCGCCACCGGATAGTCGGCGGCGAACCCGGCAGCCCGCAGCTGCCCCTGCGGTACTCCGTGACTCGACAGATAGGAGGCCGCGGAGTGTGCCCGTGCCAGCGACAAGGCCTCGTTGACCGGCAGGGAACCCTGGGCATCGGTGTGACCAGCCACCAGAACCTTCTGGGTACCGCCGCGCAGCACCGCCGCGATCTGGTCGAGATGGGCACGATCGAGGTCGGTGAGCTCCGAGCTGTCGGTCGCGAAGGCGACCCGACCCGAGGCCAGCGCACCGGCAAGAGGATCGGCCGGGGCGGGGCGGTCGACCGCGGCGTCGCCCGCCGCGTCGGCTGCCGCGTCGACTGCAGGGGCGGGCTCAGGAGTCACCGATCGAACCGTCAGCCGGTTGTCGAGGGAGATCGCAGGTTCCGCTGTGCGCGCCGCGGCGAGCACAGCGGACCCCAGCCGCGCACGCTCGTCGGCATCGACCACGGTTCCCTCGACAACCA
Source organism: Protofrankia sp. Cr1 (assembly GCF_963555865.1). Lineage (NCBI taxonomy): Bacteria > Bacillati > Actinomycetota > Actinomycetes > Frankiales > Frankiaceae > Protofrankia > Protofrankia sp. Cr1. The sequence continues at coordinate 22,913 of NZ_CAUVXO010000004.1, read as the reverse complement.
CCGTGGAACCGATAATCGTTACCTGATGTGTGCCCGCCACTGCAGTCAGCGAACGGGTCAGGTCCCCCAGGGTCGTCACCGGCGGCGCGGCCACCGTGGGATCAACCGCGACCTGCCCGGTCAACGTGCCGGAACTCGCCGCAGCTGCCGCGCCGAGAAGCCGCTCCCGAGCATCACGGTCAGGCACCGTCGCGGTGACGGTGAGCGATCCGCCGTTGACAGAGATCACCAACGGTTTCGCGGTGGC
>NZ_CAUVXO010000004.1:20053-22298 GCF_963555865.1 Protofrankia sp. Cr1 | reverse complement strand
GGCCCTGGCCCTGGCACGATCCGAACATCAGGAGCCAGCGTGGCTGACCGCGCGCCGGACATGTGCGCGACGGCCTGGCGGGCCGATTCGGCGGCCGCAAGGCTGGGGAAGGTCCCGTGCACGGTCGCATCCCGGCCGTCGAAGGTCACATCCGCTCCGGTCCGGCCACTGGAGCGGACCACCGAGGCCGCCCGCCTGGACAGCTCGTCTTCGATCGGCCCACGCCGCAGGCCGAACGCAAGCAGTGCGAGCAGCAGCCAGGCGACGACAAGGGACACCGCGAACACGACGGGACGAGGTCGCCGCACCGCGGCCAGCTGGGCCAAGGACATCGAAGTGGTCTCCGCGCGGAATCTGCTGGGACGCCGTCAGGACGCGCCGCCACGATGCCTTCGGGCGGCCCAACGGACCAGAAAAGTACGACGAACAACCCCGCCGCGGGTCAACTGTCGCACATCGGGACGCCCGTCACATACACCGGGTGGGTCCAGGCCGGGTCCGGTGGATGTTGGTCGATGCGGGCGGGTGCGCCGCGGCCGTACCGACGATCGCGGCCGGCTGGGCCTGCTGCCCGGCACGCTGGGGCCCGGCACGCTGGTCGACCGGGTCTGCGCGGCCGTCGCGACGCCCGCGCCGGTGCGCCACGCGTGTCACGGCCGCTGTCAACAGGGCTCCGAGCCCGAGCGCCACCCACCCGGCGACGACATCGAGCACGTAGTGGTTGGCGGTGGCCATCACCACGAACGCCGTTGTGCCCGGGTAGATGACGGCGAGCGTCCTGACCCAACGGTGGCGGGCGAACCTGGCGACACACCAGCCGCACCACAGGGCCCACGCGCAGTGCAGGGATGGCATGGCCGCGAACTGGTTGGCCAGACCTGCCAGCCCCCGGGGCGCCGCGCTGGAGCCGCCACCCCACCAACCCCAGTCGTGGAACGACGCCATGGTGTCGACGAACCCGGCACCGGGCAGCAGCCGCGGGGGGGCCGTCGGCAGGAGGATGAACCCGACAAGGCTGATCACGGTCGCGCACAGGATCGTCCAGCGAGCCCGCAGGTAGTGGCCGGGACGTTTGCGGTAGAGCCACACGAGGACGGCGGGCGTCACGATGAAGTGGAGGGTCGCGTAGTAGTAACAGCTCGCCACAGCCAGCACGGGGATGCCCTGGAGCCAGTGGTTCAGCCCACGCTCGGCGTTGAGATGGAGGTCCGCCTGGATGCGCACGAGATCCCACCCGACGGCGAGCGCAGCCGGCACGGATCCGTCCGCCACCGCGCGAGTAGCCGTGTAGGTGTAGTAGAAACCAATGATCATAACGGCTTCTACCCACACCACCGGCAGCCCGTCCGACCTGCGGCGCAAGCAGATCACCCGCGACCTCCCCGGCTTCGACCTGAGCCCCCCGGTGGGCCCGTTTTCGACCTTCTCCTGCCTACCCAGACACCCCATCTTTCGCTCAACGTATTCAGTCGAGTACCTTTGCGTCACCAGCTGCACTACCGACAACGGATCGTTCCCGGGGGTAGCGATGACGCACCCGACAGTCGGCGTACCGCCTGATGCGGCACGTCCCATACCTGCCGGCGGGACGCCGGCGACATCGGCACCCATCCCCCTTCCTGCGACGGGTTTCACCCCTGCGGCCGGTGGCCGCCGCCGGTCGCCGCACGCACCGGCCATCCCGAGGCGACGCGGCGAGGTCCTGGAGGACGCGATCCACACCGCGGTGGTCGAACTGCTCGCCGAACACGGCTACGGCACCGTAACAATGGATCTTGTAGCTGCAAGGGCCCGGGCGGGCAAGGCCACGCTCTACCGCAGGTGGTCCTGCAAGCTCGACCTGGTGATCGACACAGTGTGGCGCCTCGACAACAGCTGCGCCACCGACCCGGACACCGGAAGTTTTCGCGAGGACCAGCTTCTGCTGCTGCATGAATTCGCCAACGTACTTCGCGGACGCCAGGGTGCGGTGACCGCGACCCTTGTCGGCGAGCTCACCCGACATGCCGATCTCGCCGTGGCCCTGCGGACAGTCCTCCTTCACCAGCGCCGAGCAGTCCAGATGGCGATCGCCGAGCGAGCCATCAAGCGCGGCGACGTCCGCTATGACGCTCCGTGGCCGCTGGTCAACGAAATAGGACCCTCCCTGCTGTTCGGCCGCCACCTCATCTCGGGTGAACCCTTGGACCACAGGTACATAGTCGACGTTGTGGACGGCATAGTCATGCCCCTCGTCGTCATGCCC
>NZ_CAUVXO010000004.1:16828-19546 GCF_963555865.1 Protofrankia sp. Cr1 | reverse complement strand
GTTCGAATCATAGCAGATGGCCTGCCGGTGCACCCTCGCCGCTGAACTGCGCCCACATCCGCGCGTACCTACCGTCGGCGCGGATCAACTGGGCATGCGGACCCTGCTCGACGATCCGGCCGGCGTCCATCACCACCACCCGATCCGCGCGGGCAGCGGTCGTCAGCCGATGGGCCACCACGAGGGTGGTCCGCCGCCGCGCGACCCGGTCGGTCGCCTCGGTGACCGCCGCCTCGCTGGCAAGGTCCAGCGAGGCGGTCGCCTCGTCGAGAAGCAGGATGTCAGGGTCGGCGAGCTCGGCCCGGGCGAGCGCGAGCAGCTGGCGCTGCCCGGCGGACAGGCCCCGGCCGCGCTCGCCGACCGGGTGCACATAGCCGCCGGGCAAGAGCGCGATCATCGCATGCGCACCGACCGCACGCGCCGCAGCCTCCACCTCGGCGTCGGTGGCGTCCGGTCGGGCATAGGCAATCGTGTCGCGGACCGTCCCGGCGAACAGGAACGGCTCCTGCGGAACGACTCCCAGCCGACGGCGATAGCCGACCAGGTCGAGCCGCGTCACATCGGTACCGTCGATGCGGACCACGCCCCCGGTGGCGTCGTAGAAACGCGCGACCAGCTTGACGACCGTCGATTTGCCGGCGCCGGTCTCGCCCACCAGTGCGACGGTCTCCCCGGCGGCTACCCGAAGGTTCACCCCGTCCAGCGCGGGACGCTCGGCGCCGGTGTACTGGAACCGCACATCGTCCAACTCGATCTCGCCGGCAAACCGACCGACCGGAACCGGATCGGGCCAGGCCGGGGTGGATGTGGGTGTGCGCAGCAGGTCCGACAGCCGGCGCAGACCCACCTTGGCCTGCTGGTAACCGTCGAACACCTGCGACAGCTGCTGGATCGGGGAGAAGAACAGGTCGATGTAGAGCAGGTAGGCGATGAGCCCGCCGGTGGTCAGCGATCCGGACGCGACCAGCCCGGCGCCGGCGCCGAGAACGAGCGCGGCCGCCAGCTCCGAGCAGAACTCCATGAACGGGAAATACATCGCGATGAGGCGCTGCGCCCGAAGCCGTGACTCCCGGTAGCGCTGTGCCAGACCACGGAAGTCAGCCAGGTTGCGCTCCTCGCGGCGGAAGGCCTGCACGACCCGGATGCCGGCGAGGTTCTCCTGCAACGCGGCGTTGACCGCACTGACCCGCTCTCGTGACTCGACGTAGGACGCCGACGCACGTGTCCGGAAGAGCATCGTGATGACGACGCCGACCGGCACCATCGGCAGCACGACCAGGGCCAGCCGGGCGTTGAGGACCACCAGCGCCAACCCGACACCGACGAACGACAGCATGCTGACCACGGCGGTCGTCAGCCCGGTCTGTAGAAACGTCGACAGCGCGTCGACGTCCGTGGTCATCCGGGTCATGATCCGACCTGAGAGCTCGCGCTCGTAGTAGTCCAGGCCGAGCCGTTGCAGCTGGGCGAATGTCTTCACCCGCAGGGTGAACAGCAGACGCTCACCCAACCGTCCGGTCACCTGGGTCTGGAAGACCTGCGCGAGCCAGGCCGTGAGCACCACGGCGAGCGCCACCGTGGACGTAAGGATCAGTACTGCTCCCGCGGTCCGCGATACGCCCGCGTCCACCCCGTGGCGCACCAGGGCCGGCAGGGCGAGACCCGCCGCCGCGTCCACCACCACGAGCAGCAGACCCAGCGCGAGCAGCGCGTGCACTCCGCCCAGCAGATGACGCAACGAGAACGCCGGATCACCGACGGCGGCGTCCGCCGTGCGCACCCCGACCGCCTCGGTGGCCGGTGGCAGCGCCGCGACGCGTGCAAGCAGCTCAGGGGTCGCGGGAAGGTCCCCGGCCGCGCCCCCAATACCGCGTCCCCTGCCGTCGGCGGACCGGGCCGGCGACCACGGACCGGGCGCAGCGGACCGCATGTCACCACCTCGCCCGGGCGCCGGGGCCGAGAGGGACATGGCGGGGGGTGCCTGCCGGGGCGCGGGTGCGGTCGCCGTCGGCCCGCGAACCTGGCCGTCCACCAGCACCGGGTAGAGCGCGCAACGAGCGGACAGTTCCTCGTCGGTGCCGACGTCGACCAGGCGCCCGGCGTCGAGCACCGCGATGCGATCAGCCAACTGCAGAGTGGATCGACGGTGGGCGATCAGCAGCGTCGTCCTGCTACCCATGATCTCTCGCAACGCGGCATGGATCTCGGCCTCGACCCGGACGTCAACCGCGGACGTCGCGTCGTCCAGAACCAGGATGGGCGCGTCGGTCAGCAGGGCGCGAGCCAGCGCGATCCGCTGACGCTGCCCGCCGGAGAGGGTGAGCCCCTGCTCACCGACGACCGTGTCGTAGCCGTCCGGGAGATCGCGGATGAAGCCGTCCGCCTGGGCTGCCCGGGCCGCGGCCACAACCGAGGCGTCAGTCGCGTCCGGACGTCCGTAGCTGATGTTGGCACGAACCGAGTCGGAGAACAGAAAACTGTCCTCGAGCACCATCGCGAGCTGCGCCCGCAACGATGACAGGGTCAGCGCCCGGACGTCGTGGCCGTCCAGGCGCACCGTGCCGGTGTCCGGGTCGTAGCTACGGGACAGCAACGCTGCCACCGTCGACTTGCCCGACCCGGACGCGCCGACCAGCGCGAGGGTCTCACCCGGTTCGACCCGCAGGCTCACCCCGTCGAGCACCGGGCGGTCCTGGCGGTAGCCGAAGGTGACATCCT
>NZ_CAUVXO010000004.1:13612-16389 GCF_963555865.1 Protofrankia sp. Cr1 | reverse complement strand
CTCGGGCCTGCTGGCCGACGGTCAGCAGGCCGGCCAGCATCCGGGTCGGTGCGACCAGCTCGCCGAGATAGGTGCTGAACGCCAGGAAGGTGCCGAGGCTGATACTGCCCCGCAATGCCAGCCAGCCGCCCAGTGCCAGCACTCCGACCTGCCCGAGGGCCGGCATCGCCGCCAGCGCGCTGGTGTACCGGCTGGTGAAGCGGACCGCGCGCATCCGCAGCGAGAACAGGGTGCGGGCGGCCGCGGCCAGCCTGGCCAGCTCCCGATCCTCCTGCCCGAAACCCTTGACCACCCGCACACCCGCGGTGTTCTCCTCCACCACTGCGGCGACCTCGCCGGCCTGCTGCTGGGCCACCCAGGTCGCCGGAAAGACGGTCCTCCTGGCCCGCAGCCCGATGATCGTAACCAGCGGGCCGATGGCGAGCGCGAGCAGTGTCAGCAGCGGGGAGAGCGTCAACATGATCATAATGGCGAGCACGAAAAGAAGGAGATTCCCGCTCATCAGCGGCAGGAAGGCCAGCAGGCCCTGGACGACCGTGACATCCGAGCTGGACCGGCTGACGATCTGGCCGGTCCGCAGCCCGTCCTGGCGGACGCCGTCCAGGCGCGCGAGCGCGGCGAATACCGCATCCCGCAGGTCGTACTGAACGTCGAGGGCCAGGCGTCCGCCGACATAGCGACGGACGAACCCGGCGGCAAACCGCAGCACCCCGGCTGCGACCAGTGCGAGCACGTAGGGCGCGAGCGGTTGCCGGCGCGCCACCACCACATTGTCGATCACCGCGCGTTCGATCAACGGCGTGACCGCGGCGATGGCGGTACCGAACACGGCAGCGCCGAACGCCAGGACGACGTTGCGCCGGTACCGCAGGACGTGCCCGGTCAACCGGCGCAGCCAGCCTTGGCGGGACACCGGCGCGCCGGGTGACCCCGACGGTGGCGTGCCGCCGGGATCGGAGCGGTTGCTGTTCGCGCGGACCTCCCGGGATGAGCGGTCTGGACAACCGTCCTCAACCACCCCAGGAGATCATCGCGTCCCGGTTACCCGCGGTGTCACCGATGCATCATCGGCGGGGTGCCACCACCGGTGACATCGACGGGCGTCAGGAGCGGGCCGTCGCCGGGCTTGTCCCTACGCCGACGGCATGATCTGCCTGCGCCGGCCCGACACTCGCGGTATCGGCCAGTGGCAGGGCGCTGCCCGCGCTCCACCGCTCCCAGGAGATCGACCACTCATTGCCCAACTGCGACGTGTCCGGTGGGCGACCGGAGTTCCGCACGTCGACGATGTCACCCAACCGGCTGAATCGATAGAACCACTCGGCGTCCGCCGGGGAGGCGTTGATGCAGCCGTGCGAGACGTTGTCCTCCCCCTGGGACGCCACCGACCACGGCGCCGAGTGCACATACTCGCCACCGCTGGTGAACTGCACGTTCCACTGCACGGTCTCGTAGTAGTAGTCCGGATTCCCCTTGGGAATTCCGACGGTCGCGGAATCCATAATCACCGTCGCCGCAGTGCCGATGACATTGTGTGGACCGTTCATGGTCGGCAGCGTCGGCCGGCCGAGACTCACCGGAAGACTCCGTTGCAGGACGCCGTCCCGGTACACCTTCATGGTGTGGGTCGCCGCGTCGACATAGCTGACCTGAGCCGGCCCGATGATGAAATCCATGGCCCGGTCCTTCACTCCGAAACGGTTGCCACCGGCATCGAAGCCGGCGAGGTTCGCCTCGACGTGAACGCGGGTGCCCGCCTTCCAGTACTGCTGCGGACGCCAGCGCACCACCGTGTTCGACGCCCAGTTCCAGGCACCGTTGACCGGTGGATTCGCCGTGACCATGAGACGCCGCTGCACGGCGGCACGGTCTGCGACCGGCGCGCTGAACGTCAGTGTGATCGGCATACCTATCCCGACGGTCTGACCGTCAACCGGCCCCCAGGAGACCTTGAGGGAATTCGCCGGATTCACCGTGGTGAAAATCGCGCCGGCGGCCGTTGTGCCCGATATACCCGGGGCGGCGGAGGTCTGCACGGTCACCTGGTACCGGGTGTCGGCGAACAGCCCGTCAGTGGACGTCCAGGTCATGGCGTCCGCGGACAGCTGCCCCCGCAGAACTCCCGCGGCGGTGTCCTGGGACTTGCTGGCGGCCCGGATCGCGGTCACTGACTGTAGTGGAGCATTGCTGTGTACAACGACGGTGCTGGTGACCGGCACGCCCCCGGCGCCGTCGACGGGAGTAATGGTGACCCGCGGTGCCTGCGCGGTCGGCACCGCCGGTGCCGGCCCGCCGGTCACCGGCTTGTCGACAGCCCGAGGAGTACACGACAGGACGGCGGTCCCGACGAATACCGTCGCGATGACGGTCGACAGCAGCGGTCCGCGTGGTCCGAATACGCGCGATACCGAGTGCGGCCAGATCATCGACCGGCACCTCTTGAGTGACGTCCCCTCATTCACAGCCGGACCGTACCCAGCCATACCGACAAACGACCTGTCGATCATTAAAATGGCCGGTGTCAATCGGACGACCACAACCAATCGTCGAACAATTGAATACAGAGAGTAGTCTTATGTGGCTGTGATCCATGGCCCCTCCCCTGTCGTCCCGTCCGACGCGTGAGGACTCCCAAAAGTTGCGTCCGGCCGGCCTCCAAAGGCCTGCCCGCCGCGCGGTTCCCCGAATCAACGACACGGACCGGTCACCCGGATCGGAGTAGCGGTGGCATCACCCAAAGTCCGGGCGCGCCCGTTCCACCACGGACGCCCGGTACC
>NZ_CAUVXO010000004.1:7244-13413 GCF_963555865.1 Protofrankia sp. Cr1 | reverse complement strand
CGCGGCAGGAAGCCGCGGGCGCAGACCACCCGGCAATCTTCCGGTTCACTTTCCGACGTCCCCAGCCGCCCCGGGCACCGACGGCGCGGTCTGTTGGCCCGACCTGGAGGTGCGATGGCAATCATTCTCGGCGACAACCAGTATGGAAAGGCCGAAGTCAGACTCGTCCATATCGACCGTTCGACCCGGGCTCACCGGATCAGGGACATCGACGTCTCATCGGTGCTACGGGGCGACTTCGCCGGCGCGTACCTCGACGGGGACAACAGCCACGTGCTGCCCACCGACACGCAGAAGAACACCGTCTATGCCTTCGCGCGCGACGGTGGTGTCGGCGAGATCGAGGAATTCGGCCTGCGGCTCGCCCGGCATTTCGTCGGATCCAGTGAATGGACCACGGGCGCCCGGATGGAAATCGTTGAATACGGCTGGCAGCGGATCGACGTTGCCGGCCATCCAGATGATCACTCTTTCTTGCGAGCCGGTGGTGAATACCGGTCGACAGTGGTCACCGTCGACCACGACATGGCCTATGTCATAGCCGGAATCGGCGGACTGATCCTGCTCAAGTCAACCGGATCGGAATTTCGCGGATTCCCTCGGGACACGTACACGACGCTGCCCGAAGCGGACGACCGGGTCCTCGCCACCGAGGTCACCGCCCGATGGCGGTACACCAGCGCCGATGTCGAGTACGGGCGGCTGTTCACGGGCATCCGGGCGGTACTCCTGCAGACGTTTGCAAAGGTGCACAGTCTCGCGCTGCAACAAACCCTGTACGCAATGGGTCGGGAGGTACTCGCCGCTCATCCGGAGGTTGCCGAGATCCGCATGTCGATGCCGAACAGGCACCACTTCCTGGTTGATCTCACGCCCTTCGGGCTGGACAACCCCGACATCGTTTACCAGCCGGCCGACCGGCCGTATGGAAAGATCGAGGGGAGCGTGCAGCGCGACGACGCACCCGCACCCGGGCCGGCCTGGCTGGCGGTCCCGGGCTTCTGCTGATCGGTCGGCCGAAGGCGGCGCGATCATTGTCGTTCCGCGCCGCCGGCGGCCCCGGGTTTCTGCCGATCAGCTGGTCGAAGGCGGCGCGATCATCGCCGTTCCGCGCCGCCGGCGGCCAATCGGACGACGTCCCCGGCGGTGACCGCCAGGCGCCGCGCCGCGCTCCCCCCGTTCACCGCGAGCGCCACGAGGCCGGCGGAGTCAACGTAGACGACGATCTCGCCCGGATCCACCGAGGCAAAGGTGAGCCCGAACAGGCCGGTGGCCACCGACCGGTCCGCAGTGATCTCGATGGTACGGCCGGGGGCAACCCAGGCCGAGGGGAGCACGTCCGCGGCGCCGGCCAGTTGGACGTTGCCGAAGGTGTCGACCGTGAGGACTTCGATCTCGACTGCGGTGGGAGACGCCGCACCGGCGGTGGCCGGTCGGACGGGCCGCGCGACCGGCGGTGGGAGCCGAGCGAGCCCAGCTGGGTCCACCGGTATGCCGAGGCCGGCCAAGTCCTGGCCAGCCACGAGTGCGGCGGCTGCGGGCGCGAACACATCACGCCCGTGGAACGTCGCCGACACCTCGGCGGGTACCGCCAACGCCACCGCGGACCGCACGCCCCCGAGCGCGTCGGCTGCGGGCGGCAGCAGGCCGTTGTCGGGGCCGACGAGAAATCCCCGTGGGGTGGCCACCGCGAGCGCACGCCGCGAGGTGCCCACCCCCGGGTCGACAACCGCAAGGTGCACCGCGGGTGGCAGATGCCCGACCGTCTGGGCGAGTACGACCGATCCCCGCCGCACGTCACCTGCTGGTATCAAATGAGTGATGTCGATGATGTGAACGCCGGGCGTCCGACACAGCAACATCCCATGGCAGGACGCTACGAACCCGTCGACAAGTCCGTAGTCGGACAGAAAACTCACACACGATATATGATTTATACGACTCATATGACTCCACTCGTCCGGAGCCGGGCGATCTCCGGCGCACCGTAGCCGAGCTCGGCGAGGATGACGTCGGTGTCTGCTCCGAGTGCGGGCAGCGGTCCCATCGGAGCCTCCTCACCGGGAAAAGCAACCACCGGGCGCAGTTGGCGGACCGGTCCCACCGGTGAGTCAACCGAGGTCCATCGGTTCCGCGCCGCCAACTGAGGGTGATCGAGCAATCCGCGGACGGTATTGAGGCGAGCATGGGCGATGCCGGCGGCGTCCAGTCGGGCCTCGGTCTCGGTCGTGCTCAGCGCCACGACGGCGTCCGCGACCAGCGCCTCGGTGCGCGCCCGGTTACGCACCCTGGCCTGGTTGGTGGCGAAATCGTCGGCGGCAGCCGCCTCCGGCCGGGCCAGCACGTCGGTTGCCAGCCGGGCCCACTCACGATCGTTCTGGACGCCGATCAGCAGACGGTCACCGTCGGCTGTCGTGAACGCCTCGTAGGGCGCGATCGACGGGTGGCCGATGCCCAGCCGTGGCGGTTCGACGCCGGTGTGTTCGACGGTCTGTAGTGAGTACCCCATCCACTCGGCAAGGGCGTCGATCATCGTGATCTCGACAGCGGCGCCGACGCCGGAACGCTCGCGGCGTAGTAACGCCGCCAGTACCGCTTGGACGACGTAGGTTCCCGCGGACACGTCACCCGCGGCGAACCCCGCCTTCGCGGGGTGCTCGTCCGTGCCCGTCGCGGAGATCAGCGCGGTCTCGGCCTGGATGAGCATGTCGTAGGCGCGCTTGTGCGCATAGGGGCCTTGCGCGCCGTAGCCGGAGAGATCAACGGCCACGAGCCTCGGATTCCCCGCAGCCAGCGTGGCCGCGTCGAGGCCCAGCCGGGCCGCGGCGCCCGGCGCCAGATTCTGTGCCACCACGTCCGCACGGCTCACCAGCCGGGTGAGCACCGCGCGACCTTCGGGAGCCTTGATGTCGACGGTCAGTGACTGTTTTGATCTGTTCAGCCAGGCGAAGTGGGCCGACATCCCACCCCGCACCGCCGCGTCGTAGGCCCGGGCGAAGTCTCCGGACCCCGGCCGTTCGACCTTCACCACCCGGGCGCCGAGGTCAGCCAGATGACGGGTGGCGAACGGCAGGGCCACCGCGTGTTCCAGGCTGACGACGGTTACACCTTGCAGCGGCAGCACGCCCTCACACTATCGGCCGAAGGCAGCGCGATCATGTTTTTCCGCGCCGCCGGAGGCCCGATCGCCGTCCACGACGTCCACGACGTCACCGTCGACAACCTCGTGATGGGCGTGCCCCAGTGCCGGCGGTGGGGCAGCGGCCGGCGGCTGTCGTGGAGTGACCAGCGACGGTGCGTCCTTCTCGAGCGGTGGACCGCCGTTGGCGAATACCACTGCCAACCACGGTACGACGATGGCGACTGCGATGGCGACGAAGCGCGCCCAGTCGCGCAGCGCAACCACGGCAAGGATGAGGCACACGGTGCGGAACAGCATCGAGATCACGTAGCGTCGCTGGCGGCGTTGGATCTCCTCCGGGCGCGACAGGGCCGCACGAGTGATCAAAGTGGTGTCGCTGTTCCGCCTGATCCGCACCGACGCACCCCTTACGACTGCTCCCTGCGACCATTGACGTCCCTGTGACCGCTCACGTCCCTGTGACCAACCGATGCGTCCGGCCTCGCAGACCGGCGCCGACGGCGCCGCGAACGGGCGGTCAGACGAAGAGCGCCCGGCACCTCCAAGCCTCCAAGCCTGTTCAGTGTGCGCGCCCGGGCCCCGCATCGCCCGCGAAAGTCCGACTACGAGCGCCCGGCAACGGGGACGCGACGTCGCGGGGCTGGGGCACGCACCTCGCGATCTACCCGCCCCAGCCCCACTTCTTGATCCACGCTGCTCCTGCCAAGCGCTCTGAACGATGTGAATCTGATGCTCCTGCCACAACACCAGATTCACATCGTTCCCACAGAGCGCCCGGCAAAGTATGCCGGGCGCCGGGTACCTGCGTGGCCGGACGTCAGGACGGACCCGGTGCCCAGTTGATTCCCGACACCGCGGTGAGGATGACCACGACGCCGATCGGAGGGCTCGTGCGTTGAAACGGGTATCGATCGTCTGTGACGGATGCAACAGGGAGCCACCGGCTTCCGCTGATGTTCGCCTGGGCGGCACCACAGGGGCAATACAGGTAGGAGCACCAAAAAATGATCTCCAGCAAAGGATCCCACCGAAGCGCCCGACGTCATCTGTCGACCTCGGCGCGTTCCGGGCCTCCTCGCGAGACTCCACCGAAGCCCGCGCCCACCCCACCTCCGACCTGGCGCCGCTGGCTGCTGCCCATCGGCATCATCATCACCGTGGCCCTGTTGTTCGCCCCCAGCATGTTCGCGAAGCAGGCGACCGCCTACAGCTTCACCCAGCTCACCCAGCAGGTGGACGCCGGTACGGTACGCAACATCACGATCAACGACAAGGGTGCGGTCACCGGCACTCTCAAGGACGGCACCGGGTTCACCTCGCAGGTCCCCACCGCGCTCGATACCCAGGGAGTCCTCACCCAGCTGCAGGCCAAGAAGGTCGACGTCAAGGCGACCCGCTCCGGCACGTCCTTCCTGTCGATCGTGCTGAGCTTCCTGCCGCTTCTTCTGCTGGTGGCGTTCTTCCTCTGGACCGGCCGAGCGGCGCAACGGTCGCTGGCGGGCGGGCTCGGCGGCATCGGTCGATCCCGAACGAAGATCATCGATGCTGAACGCCCGACCACCCGATTCACCGACGTGGCCGGCTACGAGGGCGCGAAACAAGAGGTCAGTGAGGTCATCGACTTCCTGCGTAATCCCGAGCGGTACCGGCAGGCCGGGGCGAAGGGCCCAGGTGGGGTGCTCATGGTCGGGCCGCCCGGCACCGGCAAAACGCTGCTCGCCCGGGCGGTCGCCGGTGAGGCCGAGGTGCCCTTCCTGTCGGTGAGTGGCTCCGGGTTCGTCGAGATGTTCGTCGGGGTCGGTGCCTCCCGAGTCCGGGACCTGTTCAACGAGGCACGCAAGCGGGCACCGTCCATCATCTTCATCGATGAGATCGACGCGATCGGGGGCAAGCGAGGCTCAGGGCTCATCGGCGGCGGTCACGATGAACGTGAGCAGACCCTCAACCAGCTCCTCGCCGAGATGGACGGGTTCGACCCGGCCGAGGGCGTGGTCGTCCTCGCCGCGACCAATCGGCCCGAGACCCTCGACCCGGCGCTGCTGCGGCCCGGACGGTTCGACCGGCAGGTCACCGTGCCGCTACCGGCCCAACGGGAACGGGCGGAGATCCTCAAGGTGCACTGTCAGGGCAAGCGGTTCAGCCCGGAGGTGGACCTGACGGTGGTCGCCCGGGCCACCCCCGGCTTCTCCGGCGCGGATCTGGCCAACCTGGTCAACGAGGCCGCGATCCATGCCGTGCGGGAAAGGCGCAGCGTGCTGACCGCGAAGGACTTCGACGCCGCCCGGGACAGGATCATCCTGGGCCGGCGCGACGCCACCAACGTGCTGCTGCCCGAGGAAAAGCAGTCGGTGGCCGTCCACGAGTCCGGGCATGCGCTGGTGGCGGCGCTCTCGCCGCACGCCGACCCGGTGGCGAAGATCACAATCCTGCCAGCAGGGATGGCGCTCGGTGCCACCCAGCAGTTGCCTGAGGACGAACGGCACCTCTATACCGAGAGCTACCTGTATGCCTCGCTCGCCGTACGCCTCGGCGGGCGGGCCGCGGAGCTGGTCGTCTTCGGCCAGGGTTCGACCGGGGCCGCCAACGACCTGGCCGGCGCCACGACGCTTGCCACCCGGATGGTGCGCGAGTTCGGCCTGTCCCCTGTGCTGGGGCCGGTGGGTTACGCCTCGGGCAACCCCCAGTACCTCGGCGGCGAGGAGTTGGTCTCCAGACCGTACTCGGAGGAGACCCAGCGGATCGTCGACTCGGAGGTGGCCAGGCTTCTGCGGGAGGCCGAGGAGCACGCCATGACGCTGCTGCGGGCCCACCGCGGCGCGCTGGACGCGCTCACCGGCATCCTGCTGGAACGGGAGACCGTCGACGGCGGCGTGCTCGACGACGTCCTGCGTGACCACGCCCCGGTGGATGCGGACAGCGACGCCGACCGGTCCCCGCAGTCCTCGCAGGTGTCCCGGTCGGCGTCGCTGGGCAAGGAATAATTCCGTTGTGAACGCCGGTACCGGTCCGGTCGGGCCGGCCGCTACC
>NZ_CAUVXO010000004.1:878-6585 GCF_963555865.1 Protofrankia sp. Cr1 | reverse complement strand
ACCGCGGCGGACAACGCGCGCAGCGTGGTCGACCGCCGGTCGATCTCCTCGGCGGTGACCGCCGCGCCGTCGTCGCGTGCCGCGAGGTCGATCAGGCTCGCGATCCGCACGGCCTGCGCGAGCAGCGCGTGGGCGGACGGTGGGTAGCCGGGTGCGAGCAGCGGAACCGGTTCGTCGGTGTGGCGTTCACGGAGCACCGAGAGCACCTCGGGGCCGGCCTTCGCCCGGTCGAGGTTGAGCAGCGCGGCGGTTGCGGTCCGGATGGCCTCGTTGAGCTCGTGCTCCGCGGCGCGCAGCGGCGAGGGCGGCGGTGGCAGGTGGGCGCCGGTCGCCGAGTGCCAGTGCACCGACTCCAGACCGCCCTCGACCGCCGGACCGTGCGCGGTCACCGAGGGCACCAGGACCAGCGGCGGAGTGGGGCCGAGCACGACGATCGCCTCGCCGGCGGCGAGGGCTTCCCGGTTGGTGGCCGCCGGCCCCGGCAGACCGCTGACATCGCCGGGCACCGGCAGAACGAGCCGCAGGCGCCGGGTACCGACGGTCCGCAACCAGCCGAGCCCCAACGCAAGTCCCTGGCCGTCAACAGTGTGCGGGGCGTCAGGCCCACCGGAGCCCTCCCGGATCTGGGCGATCGCCTCGTCGGTGCTGACGAGCCCAGCGAGCCACGCATTACCCCATCCGGTGAGTGCCCCCGAGCGAGGCGAGGCAGCTTGGCCGCAAATCACGATGCCTACGTTAAGGAATGATGGCCCTGTCCTGCGACGATCCGGGCCTAGATTACTGGGCGTCACATGCGGTCGACAGTTGGCAACGAGCCGGTCGTGGCCGAAATGCTCCAGCCGGGCGCCGGCGACGACTGCCTGCGCTCGGCCCGGATCCGCTCGGCACGGATGCGCTCGGCACGCCGGCGGATGGGCGCGGCCGGACGGGCCAGCAGCCACGGCACGCCCACCTGCGCCATCCAACGGGCGTGCGCAAGCCGGGTGGGCGCCGCGGTCGGCGGTCCCATCTTCGGCAGCGCCAGCAACGGAATACCGGCTTTGCACAGAGCCTCGGCGAAGGCGCGGGCGATGAGCTGGTGGCCGCGAGGTCCCGGATGGACCCGGTCCACGTCGAAGGTCGACAGCTGATAGATATCGGGATGACGCGCCAGGTCGACCACCAGCACACCGGGATCTGCCGCGGCCGCGGCGTCAACGGCCGCGTTGAGCTGCCCGACCCGGGTTGTGAGCAGACGCCGGGCCGGGCCGGGTAGCCGCAGCAGACGTCCCGGGTCGTGCAACCGTGCCATCAGTACCCAGATGCCGTCGGCCCGCAGGTCCCGGACGCCCCACACGAGGTTGTGCCGCAGGCGCAGCGGATCGAATCCCGGGGACATTATGTCGTTCATTCCCGCAATCATGCTCACGATCTGCGGACGCAGCGTGCGGGCGACGGGGATCTGGGAGTCACGGACGTCCTTGGTGGTCGCACCGGTGGTCGCGAGGTTCGCGAACCGCACCTGGTCGGCCGGGGCCAGGGATGCGGCCAGGGCGGCGGCCCAGCCCCGGCCGGCGAGGGCCCGGTCAGCATGTGCCCTGCGGTACCGGCCCATGCTGACACCGTCACCGAGCCCGGCCGTGATGCTGTCACCGAGCGCGACGAAGCAGATCCCGTTCACCGTGACGTCAGGCCGCTCGGGTCGCGCCACCGCGATGGTCACCGGCACCGCGATGGTCATCGGCACCGCCGAACGCGTCATGACCGGACATCGAGGACAGGCCGTGGGCGGCGAGGAAACCGTCGATGGTGACGCTCCACGGGAACCGCTCAGCGCGGGCCCGGGCCACTCGCCGACGGGTGGGCCCGTCGAGTGCGACTAATTCTTCGACGCCGTCCGCGAAGGTCCAGCCGCTGCCCGCCGCGACGATCCCGCTTCCCGGCGTGACGAGCTCCGCCAGAGCGCTGCTGTGATGGACGACCACCGGGGTACCGCTCGCCATGGCCTCCAGCGCAGCCAGACCGAACGTCTCCACCGGCCCTGGTGCAAGTATGGCGTCCGCAGAGGCAAGCAGGGTGGCCAGACGATCACGATCGGCGACATAGCCGAGGAAGATGACCGGAAGACCGCTCGCGCGCCGGGTGAGGCGCCCCCGGCTCGGACCGTCACCAGCGATCACCAGCCGGCTGGGCACCCCGCGGCGGACGAGCTCCGCCAGCGCGTCCACAGCCGTGTCCCCCCGCTTTTCCGGCGACAGCCGGCCGACGTTCACCAGGAGAACCTCGCTGTCGCGGGCGAACGCCCGGCGCAGCGCGCTGTCGTAACGGTCGGGGCGGAAACGCTCGAGATCGACACCCAGAGGGACCTGGCACAGATTCGTTGCGCCGATGCGGACGAACTCGCTCCCGGCCCACGCGGTGGTGGCGACCACCGTGTCGAAGGTTCGCGCGAGCGCGGCATTGGACCGGTCCGCCGCGGAGCGGACCGGCAGCACCCCGCGCAGCGACCGGGGCGTCCACAGGTTCAGCAGCCGGTCGAGGCGTTCGTGGCTGACGACGAGGGATCGGACACCGGCACGGCTGGCCCAGCGGCCCAGGGGCCGCAGCGACGCCCGGTCGTGCACCTCGATGCGGTCGGGTGCGGCTGCGTCGAGATGGCGGATGACCCGCCACGGGTCGGTCAGGACCCGGTAGTCCGTACCGGGCACCAGCGGTGCCCGCATGGTCACCACCCTGGCCTCGGGGGTGTAGCGGACGCTGTCGCATTCCCCGGGTAGGACCTGGATGACCTCATGACCGGCCGCCGTATAGCCGGCGGCGAGATGACGCATTGTCGTGCGGATACCACCGGACCGCGGCGCGACGAAGTTGGCGGCCTGAACGATTTTCACCGGATACTCCCGTCATCGTTATGGTAAGCGCCGTCCCGCCCACTGTCTCGCACATAGCGGTCGACAGCGGCGCGGTGGAGCTGTGCCCGACGAGCGAGGACGGTCCGCGAACGCAGAGCGCCGACCCGCGTCTGCGCCACCCCGAAACCGCGGACGTCGTGATAGTGGCCGATGAGCTCGTCCCCGATCGCGCTCCAGCCGCAGCCGGCGACCGAACGCCGGGCGGCGGCGCCCATTGCCACCCGCCGCTCACCGTCGGCGATGAGGGTGGCGACCCGATTGGCCAACGCCGACGGGGAGTCCGGTGTGAAGTGCAGGCCTGTGTGGCCGTCGTCGACCACGTCGAGCAGGCCGCCGGCGGCCGGAGCGACCACCGGGACGCCACTGGCCTTGGCCTCCTGCGCGGCCTGGCAGAACGTCTCATGGGAACCGGTGTGGACGAACATGTCGAGACTCGCCACGATCGAGGACAAGTCCCGGCCGGACTGGAAACCGAGAAAGGTCGCCCGGTGCAGCTGACGTTCCAGAGTCGGCCGCATCGGCCCGTCACCAACGATGACCAGCCGGACCCCGGGGAAATCCTGCACCGCGCTGAGCAGATGCACCCGCTTCTCCCGGGCGAGCCGGCCGACGTATCCGATCAGTAGCTCACCATCAGGGGCGAGCCGGTGGCGCAGGGCGGCGTCCCGATGGCACGGGTTGAACCGCTCCAGGTCGACCCCACGTGCCCACCGGGCGATCCGGTGGACGCCCTGGCTCAGCAGCATGTCGACGGCCGGCCACGACGGCGCGAGCGTCCGCCCGGCCAGCCGGTGGACGGTCGCCACCCATCGCCAGATGGTGCGTTCGGCCTGGCCCAGCCCGTAACGAGCGGCGAAGCCGGCGAAGTCGGTCTGGTAGACGGCGACGCTCGGCAGCCCCAGCCGCCAGGCTGCGAAGGCGGACTGCGCGCCCAGCCCCGCCGGTGCGGCCAGGTGCACGACATCGGGTCGGAATTCCGCCAGAACGCCGACCAGCCGGGGCCACGGAGTGGCGACCCGGAAGGTCGGATATCCTGGCATTGGAACAGAGGGTGCACGCAGTACCCGTGCCCCGGCGTAGACGTCGGGGTCGGCGGCTGGTACCTGAGTTCCCGCTGCGGGGGCGATGACGAGCGCTTCGTGCCCGCGATCTTGCAGATGTTCGAGCACACGGCAGACCGAGTTCGTCACCCCGTCCACGTGCGGCAGGAACGACTCTGTGATCACTGCTACGCGCACGACACTAGGCTCCCAATCTACGGGGATCGCTCGCGGACGTCCGCTCGTCCGCGACGTGAACATTGTGGCACAACTTGATGTTACTGATCGCGGCATAGCGTGAGTAGGCAAATATCCGCGGAGGCCGAAAACCGTGCGTGGAACAGTCCGGCAAGGCGAGGACGACCCCGGCAAGGGCCGGCGCGGCAAAGACCAGCGCGGCAAAGACCAGCGCGGCAAGGACCAGCTGATCGCGGATCTCGTGGCGGCGCTCGGCGCCGACCACGTCCTGGTCGACCGCGATCTCACCGCCGGTTACGAAACCGACTGGACCGGTGCCTTCACCGGCCGCGCCGCCGCTGTGGCCCGCCCCGCGTCGACCGGTGAGGTCGCCGCCGTCCTGCGGGTCTGCGCCGCCCACGGCCGGCCCGTCGTACCGCAGGGCGGCAACACCGGCCTGGTCGGCGGGTCGGTACCGGCCGGAGCCGCCACCGGCGCGGTCGTGCTCAGCCTGCGCCGACTCACCGCGATCGACCCGGTCGACACGGCCGCGGGCCTGGTCACCGCCGCGGCGGGCGCAACCCTCGCCGATGTCCGGACCCACCTACGCACAGCCGGCTACACCATCGGTATCGACCTCGCCGCCCGCGACTCGGCAACCCTGGGTGGGATCGCCGCGACCAACGCCGGCGGCGAGCGGGTACTACGACACGGCATGACCCGCAGCCAGATAGCGGGGTTGGAGGCCGTCCTCGCCGACGGCCGGCTGGTACGGCGGCTGTCGGGTCTACCCAAGGACAACGTCGGCTACGACCTGCCGGCGCTGTTCGTCGGCAGCGAAGGCACCCTGGGAGTCATCACCAGGGTGCAGCTGCGCCTGGTCGGGCTGCCCCGCGCGCGGACGGCCGCGCTGATCGCCATGGCGGACCTCACCGCCGCCGTCAATCTCGTCGCCCAGCTTCGGGCCACGGTCGGATCCCTGGACGCCGTCGAGCTGATGTTCGACGGCGGCATCACGCTGGTCTGCGACCACCAGGGTCTGCCGGCACCGTTTCCCGGCCGGACCTCCTCGGGACACAACACTGCCTACCTGTTGGTGGAATGTGTGGGGCGCACCGATCCGGCCGACGAGCTCGCCGCCGCGATCGAGACCGCCGCGGGTGTACTGCACATCGCCGTCGCCACGACAGCCACGGACCGTCGTCGGCTGTGGGCTTACCGCGACGGCCACGCCGCGGCCGTGAACGCCCTCGGGGTCCCGGTCAAGCTCGATGTCGCCGTCCCCCTCACCCGGATCACCACCTTCGTCGAGGACCTGCGCGCGCTGGTACCGGCGGTGGCACCGTCCGCCCGGCTGCACCTGTGGGGTCACCTGGCCGAAGCGAACCTGCACGTCAACATCACCGGACCCGACCGCGACGACAGCCGCAGCCGGGAAACGCTCGCCGGGGCGATCCTCACCCGGGCCGCGGCCGACGGCGGCAGCATCGGCGCCGAACACGGCGTGGGACGCGCCAAAATGCCCTGGATAGGCCTGTCCCGATCACCTGACGAACTCGCCGTGATGACCGCGGTGAAGCATGCCCTGGACCCCGCCGG
>NZ_CAUVXO010000004.1:0-563 GCF_963555865.1 Protofrankia sp. Cr1 | reverse complement strand
AGCCACCCCTTTACCAGGGCCGACGCGCCAACCGGTTGACACCGCCGCCGGTTGCGCTCGTCGCAGTGGGCCTCCGGCCCGCCGCCTCCGGCCCGTCCACCACGTCCATCGTGGGCGGCACGCCCGGACCGGACGGCCCGGGCGATGATCGGCATATGTTTGTCGCTGTGTACGCTTTTTAGCCGTATATCCGTACCTAACGACAAACTCGTGCCGATCTTGTCAGCGGTCGACGCTCTGGCGCGCGGACAGGTACGGAGCCATCGCCTGGACGGCCTCGCACGCGTGCGCCAGGAAAGCACGTCATCACCATCCGCGACGCCGTCGCCACGGAGGTCAAAAGGAGGTCAACCATGGATCGTAGTGGTGGCGTACAGGAGCGGCGGTCAGTCGCTGCGCCGCGGCGACGACGTCACCGAGGGGCAGCGTCAAGTCCGCGACACGGAGATAGACGGGACTCCCGAAATGCTTGATCCCTTCCCGCGCGAACTGACGCCGCAGACCGCGGAGCCCTGCCATGGCGCGGTGTGCGTCCACGGGAACGAACACGATCATATCGTGGA
>NZ_CAUVXO010000003.1:53902-54773 GCF_963555865.1 Protofrankia sp. Cr1 | reverse complement strand
AAAGGGTCCTCAGGGCGGGTGCGGCGCCGTTTGGGGACCATTCGGACCAGGGATACCGGTCTGGTCAGGGCGCCCGCCAGCCATCCCGCCGGGGTCGACCGATGGCTGGCTGCATGCGGTGCGGACGGGTACCGCCTGTCATGCCGATCGCCGGTGTCGTCATCGACATGCTCGTCGCTCACTTCCGGTTCCTTCCGTCGATGGTCCTGCCGGTCGCCAGGTATGTCGGTCTGGCTTCTTCTGGTGCCGGGTGTTTCGAGCGGGCTTAGAGCGCCCGGCAAGAGGGGCGTGCCGTGCCGTGCCGTGGCAGCGCCAGTGCCGTGCCGTGGCAGCGCCAGTGGCGTGGCGTGCCAGTGGCGTGGCGTGCCAGTGGCGTGGCGGCACCGAGACACGCACCTTGCCGCAGCGCTACCCGTCCATCGCTGCGCGATGCACGGGTACCCCGGCTCGTCGGTCGACACCCACCACCAGGGTGGCCCCTTCCTCGCACCTCGCGATCCGACCCGCCCCAGCCCCACTCCTTGACCCACGCCCCTACTGCCAGGCGCTCTTAACGATGTGAATCTGATGCTCCTGCCACAACACCAGATTCACATCGTTCCCGAAGAGCGTCCGGTAACAGGGGCGCGGCCTCGCGGGGCCGGGGCACGCACCTTGCGTTGGCGTCGTCGGGTGAATAGCGGAGCTCAAACCTTGAGCGTACAGTTTGACCGATGACCGTCGACGGTCGACCGTAGTGTGCCGAATTCGCTGCTGTCGGCCCGGTCGTCGCACCGTGGAAGTACGCAGGCGTGGGGGTGGCGATGACGTCCACAACAGGGCCGGGATCCGCGACGGGGCCGGGATCCGCGACGGGGCCGGGATCCGCGAC
>NZ_CAUVXO010000003.1:52771-53422 GCF_963555865.1 Protofrankia sp. Cr1 | reverse complement strand
GGGGCCGGGAGATGGACGACCAGTCAGGGATCCCGGGGTCGGCGAACGGAATGATCCGGGCGAGATGTCCCTCCTTGAGATGATCAGCGCCTCCCATGATGATGCGACGCAGCTTGTCAAGCTGACCTTCACCGAAGCGGCGACCTCCGGGGACCCCAGACGCGCATTGCGGGCTGCTGATACCGCGGTTGCGGCGATCAGTGCACATATGTACTCGGTGCAGACCTCCATTTACCCGGTGGCGCGCCGCCGCCTCCCGGACAGCCGGCCGCGTATCGCGGAGCTGTGTGCCCAGGGGCGGGAAACGTCGTCGGTGCTACGTGGCATCTCCCAGCACATCCAGGGCGACGTGCACCGGCCGGGCGAGTCGATGGGAGCGCTGCGCGAGCGCTTGGCCGAGCTCGAGGAGCAGCACATCGCCGCTGAGGACATTCTGGTTGCCGACCTTGAGAAGGAACTTTCCCCGGACGAGCGTCGCCGGCTCATCATGTCGTTCCGACGGGCGATGCGGCGGGCACCCACTCGCCCCCACCCGTACATTCCCCGCTCCGCTGTGGTTGGAGGCCTCGTCCTGCGGCTTGCCGGGAGCTGGGATCATGTCCTCGACACCATGGATGCCCGGGTTGCCGCGGGTGGACGGATCCGGGCACC
>NZ_CAUVXO010000003.1:45081-52340 GCF_963555865.1 Protofrankia sp. Cr1 | reverse complement strand
GAGGTCCTAGGATTACGCGTATGGGACGTGCTCGTGTGCAGCGTGTGACCCTTGCGGATCTTCTGGATGAGGTCGGTCCGGCACAGGCCACCTTGTGCGACGGTTGGACGGCGCATGATCTTGTCGCTCATCTGGTGACTCGGGACCGGGTGCCGCACGCGCTGCCTGGCTTGGCGATAAAGTGGTTGCACGGTGTGACGGTGGCGGCGGAGCGGTCCACGATGCGCGGCGACACCTATCCGAACCTGGTGGAAATTTTCCGTGGCGGCCCGCCGTGGTGGCATCCAGCCCGTGTCGGACCGGTTGACGATGCCACGAACCTGGTCGAGTTCTTCGTCCATCATGAGGACGTTCGGCGGGCCAGACCCGGATGGGAGCGACCCCTGCTTGACGCGGGGACGCAGCTGGCGTTGTGGAGATCGTTTCAACTGTTCGGTCGGGCCGCCTACCGGCGGTCCGCCGTCGGAGTGATCGCCGAGCGTGCTGACGGCCCGGGGCGGGTTGTGCTGCGGCGTGGTGCCGGTAACGTGACCCTCGTCGGTGACCCGGCCGAACTCCTCCTGTTCGCCTTCGGTCGCCGTGACCACGCCGTTGTCGACATTCACGGCGACAACGGCGTGGTCACGGCGTTCGCCGAAGACCGGGTCAGCCTGTGAGTGGGTAGCCGCTCATCGTAGCGGCGGCAACGTCGTCACCACAGCGATGCGTAGGCCTGGGCGCTGCTGGGTTCTTCAACTGGGCCGGTCAGGGAGGAATGGACGTTACCCGGGTCCGAATTGCTGAAATACGCCTCGTACGACACGACATCGGCGTTGGCGACGAACGTGTCGTGCATTTTCCGGATGTAGAAGGGGTTGTCTCCGCCGGACTGCCCGGCCCTTCCGGCACCGGTGTCGTGGGTGCCGACGAGCCCCCATTCCGGCACGGAGAACTTCTTGCCGTGCGCGCGGGCAAACTTGATCACAGAGCAGAGTCCTTCGGCTTCGTCGCACTGGGTGTTCCAGGAGTTCTCGTCTGTACTTGCCGGCCACATGTCAAAGGTGTCGATGCCGATGACATCGACGTATGCGTCACCCGGGTAGAAATCGAAGGCGCCGTCGGTGTGCGAGTTCAGCGTCCAGTCGATCCGGGCCTGGGCATCTGTCTGCCGGATGGCACCGACCACCTGCTGGAAGCAGCCGACCCATGACCCCGGTTTGTTCGACGCAGACCAGGGGAACCAGTCGCCGTTGAATTCCCAGGCAAGCCGGACGATGCTGTTCGCGCGGCCCTGACCGATCAGCCACCGGCCGAACTCCTGCCAGTGCGAGTTGTATGCTCCCGACGCGCAGGCGCCGATGTCGCCGCCGGAGTCGGGGAAGAACGGCTGACTGATCACCCAGGTGCCGGCGAAGCCGGCGAATTTCTCGGGGTCCGAGCCGAGCCATGGGTGCGTTATCGTTTCCCAGCTTGACCGGTCGGCAAAGGTGACGATCACGTCAACCGGCCGGCCACGAAAGGCAGCCCACTGGTTCGCCTCCGCCAGAGTGCCCGCGGCGACGCCGCTGGTCCATCCGCCGGACAGGGGGCCGCCGCCGGACCGAACGCCGCCGCCGGGAACTGTGGCTCCGCCGGGAACTGTCGATCCGCCGGGCGCCACGGCGGCCACGGCGGCTGATCGGACGGTGGCGGCGACCTGTGGTGGTCCGGCGTAGGTGCTGCTGCTGGCGGCCGGCGCGTGGCCAGGGCCGCTGTTCGGGTCGTCGTTGCCGACCCCGGCCGTCGGGATGGACGCGCCGGCGACCGGCGTGACGGACGGCCCGGACGTGGTCGCCAGCGTTGCATTCCCGACACCATCACCTCTGATCGGGGCGACGTGACAGCCAAGGCTCGTGGCAGCGACCGCGAGAGCACCCAGGCCGGCGAGCCAGACCCGGCCACGGATCGACACCACCTTCTTGGCTGCCGCTGTCGGGCCGAACCTGGGTGGCGCTGCCGTGCGGGGTGCGAGCGTGCGCCTGCTTTCCGCTGCGACCTGGACGAGTTCTTGCTGGTCCGTTGTCGATTCTGCTGCATCGGCAGATGTTGTTTTTTGCAGTGTGTAACGTGTTTCATCGGTGGTTTTTCTGTGTTTCACAGTTGACTCCCTCCGCGTGACGGGGCTGTCTCGCGACCCTGGACGTCGCCGAAGTGGACGTCGCCGCACGACACGTGGGCCTCGCAGATAGGGAAATGTTCCGGGCGACGGGCTTCAGCAGGCCTGGCGTGGGCCTGCGGCAGCAAAGTCATCATCGGACGATGAGGCTACACGGACCCGGTTCAGCACCCGCCAGATGGGCATACTGGCAGGTCAAGGAGTTATTGATCAGACTTCTGGACGGACGGCAACCTATCGCAGTCCGTCGTCTATTGTGTTTCTGTTGTCTATCAAGAGTTCTTTTATCTGCTGTTAGTTGATATTAACAATCGTCGTTGTCTAGTGCTGTGCTCTCGACCGCGTGTCGGCCGCGGCGAACTCGGTGGACACCGTCTACGAACGCCTCGTCCACGAGCTCGGCCAGGTCCGTGCTGCTGCAGGCGGTCAGGCACGCTGCGTGGGCAGGTTCGTACACGGTCCGCGTGACGCCGGCGATGAGTGAGGGTCGGTCGCCGGTCGCCGGTCGCCGGTCGCCGGTCGCCGGTCGCCGGTCGCCGGTCGCCGGGCCGGCGCCTGTGGCCAGGCCAGGCCAGGCCAATGATCCTTATCTCATGGTCGGCACGTCCGGGGATGGTGATCCGTGCCGTCAAGCTGATCTGTAGGGATGCAGCGTAGGCCACAGCGGGGATCCCTTTTTGATCATTAGATACTTGGTATCATCAACTATACTGAGTTTCATCCGCTGCGTGTCGCTCAAAAGGGGGCTATCCGCTATGACGGCTGCGGTGGATGTAAGGCGTTCGTCGTCCGTGACCTTCGCGGCTCTCGGCATGTCAGCGCTGACCTTCTCGTTGCTGCAGACGATGATCGCGCCCGCGTTGCCGACGATCCGGGCGGAGTTCGGTTCGAGCCAGGCCGGTATTGCGTGGATCATGACGGCCTACCTGCTCAGCGCATCCGTGGCGACCCCGATCCTCGGGCGTCTCGGGGACGTCTACGGCAAGAAGCGGCTGCTTGTCGGCATGCTCGCGGTGCTTGCTATCGGAACGGTGACCGCCGCGCTCGCAACATCCCTGACCGTGATGCTCATCGCCAGGGTCATCCAGGGGGTGGGTGGGGCGATCTTTCCGCTTGCGTTCGGGATCATCAGGGACGAGTTCCCACCGGAGAAGGTCGGCGGCGCGATCGGTGTCGTGTCCGCCGTGCTCGGCGTGGGCTCGGGAACTGGAACGGTCATTTCCGGACCGATCAGTAGCCACCTGGGCTATCACTGGCTGTTCTGGCTGCCGGCGATCGCCATTGCCATCGCATTTGTGGTGACCGTGCTGTGCGTTCCGGAGTCGCCCATCCGCGTGGCCGGGAAAGTGTCAGTCGGTGGCGCGTTGCTGCTTGCGGCGTGGCTTGTCGTTCTGCTGCTCGGAATCAGTCAGGGACCCCGGTGGGGATGGGGATCCAGTTCGGTCTTTGGTCTTTTTGCGCTGGCGGGGCTGCTTATCGTCGTCTGGATTACCGTTGAGAGCCGCAGCGCCCAGCCGCTTGTGGATATGCGAATGATGCGGATTCCCACCGTGTACCGGACGAATATCACTGCGATCCTGTTCGGTTTTACGATGTTCTCGATGATGGTGTTCGTCCCGCAGTTTGTGGAAACCCCTCCGTCGGCGGGCTACGGATTCGGTGCGAGCATCACCCAGGCCGGCCTCTTCATGCTGCCGTGCAGTATCTTCATGCTGGTTGCCGGCATATTCGCCAGCCGTCTCGGAGTGAGGTTCGGCGCGAAGGTACCGCTGGTCATGGGCACCCTGATCGCGGCTGCTGCCACCTGCGTCCTAGCATTCGCGCACAGTGAGAGTTACATGATCTACATCGCGACTTCATTGATGGGTATCGGTATCGGTCTGGGGTTCGCGTCGATGTCACACCTTGTGGTTGTAGCGGTTCGCCCCGATCAGACCGGGATTGCGTCCGGAATGAACGCCAACATCCGGACGATCGGCGGCTCGATCGGCACCACCGTTATCGCCACCGTCATCACAGCCGGGGTGGGCATTGGAACACTGCCGCACGAAAGCGGTTACACGAATGCATTCGCGCTGATGGCCGTCGGATTCGGTGTGGCCGCGGTTGCGGCCGCCTCGCTTCCCGACATCCGGCCGTCGGCGGCGACCGAGGCCGTCGCAGTGGTCGAGTCGGGACGGACAGTCGTCGACTCTGTGCCGCAGCCGCGAAGCAGCCGCAGCTCCGCGGCGGTGCAGGGCAAACTGTAGTCCCCGGGAGTTCATGGGAGCCGGACGACCTGGGCCGCGTAGGCGAGGCCCGCGCCGAAACCGATGAGCAGCGCGAGGCCACCGGAAGGGACCATTCCGCTTGCGAGAACCTCGTCCATCGCGAGCGGAATCGACGCCCCGGAGGTGTTTCCATGGATCGCGACGTCGCGGGCGACGGTCACCGTGTCGGGCAGGGCAAGTACCTTGCACAGCATGTTGATAATGCGGATGTTGGCCTGATGAGGAATGAAGGCGGCGAGTTCCGCTGCGTCGACCCCGGCCACCTCGAGAGCCGCCCGCGCGACGGGCGCCATCTGCCACGAGGCCCACCGATATACCTGCTGACCCGCCATCCGCATTGTCGGCCAGGGCAGCTCGGGGTTGTCGCGCCATTCCAGATACGAGTGATCGTGCCCGATCGCGTCTCGGCCCGAGGGATCAGAACCCCACACGACGGGCCCGATGCCGGTTGTCTCCGACGGCCCGACGACAATCGCCCCGGCACCGTCGCCGAACAGAAAGGCCGTGCCCCGGTCATGTGGGTCGATGATGTCCGACATCCGTTCGGTGCCGATTACCAGAACGTATCTTGCGCTGCCGGCGACCACCATGTCGCTGGCCACCGCGAGGGCATGGCAGAAACCCGCGCACGCGGCCGATAGATCGAATGCGGTTGCGTTCCGCGAACCGAGTCGGCCGGCCACGTCGGTCGCCACCGACGGCGACTGTGTGACATGGGACATGGTGGCGACCACGATGCACCCGACGTCCGCGACTTCGATTCCGGCACTGGCCAGGGCTTTTCCGCCGGCGCTTGCAGCCATTGCGCCCAGTGATTCATCCGCGGTCGCGAATCGCCGGCTACGAATACCGGAGCGGGCTTCTATCCACTCGGGTGTCGACTCTATCTGTTGGCAGATCTCGGAATTGAGGACCACTTTCATGGGCCGGTAGGCGCCCACCCCGAGAATCCGACTGCCGGTGGGGCGGAGCCGGGTATGAATAATTCCATTCATCGGCGGGCCGCCGATGCGCCGGCTGGGGAGATACTTTCTCCGGTCCGTACCGTGCGCGGAATCCCACGTTCCATGTCGTATTCCCCCAGGGAGTGGTGAGGCCGGGCGGCCTCGGCGGCGGGCGAATCAGTGGTGCGAATATAATGGTCATATTGGCCGGAAATGAACGGTATCCGCATGTGAGGTATGGCACCCTGGCGGCTGATTTATATCAATAGATCCGGCCTGGGAAATTCTGTACCGACTACTGCCTTATCATACTGTATCCGCTGATGTCGGGCGACAAAATGGGCGGAAAACGCCGGCTGCACAGCGGCGGGCCATGACCTTGGGTCTATCCGATGGATCTTCGATCGCTTCGCCCCCCACCCGAACGCTTCGAGTTCGTGCGGGTCCCTGCTCTCGATGCCCAGAAGGCGCATCGACCGATATCCATCGGGCGCTCTAACCGGTCCGCAGATCGAGGGTGAGTGCTTCTACGGTGAGTAGCGGGACGAGGCCGGGATTGGCCGCCAGGGTCCGCCGACACCGCAGGACGGCCTCGAGTCGACGCAGCGTCTGCTCCGGGGTGGACGTCCGCGCCTCCTCCGCCACGGCAACGCCGTGGTCCGGGTGAATCGCCTCGACCGGTGCGCCGAGCTGCCGCACCAGGACGTCGCGGTACCAGCCGGCGAGGTCGAGCAGGGCCCGGTCAAGGGAGTCCAGGACGGTCCGTCGTCCACGGCTCTTCTGTGTCTTCTCCAGCTCCTTGAGAGCTCCGGCGGCGCCCCGGACGGTCAGGGCACGGGCCTTTGCACCGGGCTTCGGCGCCCGAGCGCGTTTCGCCGTCGTCCCGGCGGATGTCGCACCCACACCGAGCGCGGTCTTCAGAGCGTCGGTCTCAGCGTCGTCGCGGGTCGTGTTCGCCGCTTCGGCGTCGGCGTTCGCCGCCGCCACCAGGTCCGCGGCCGCGGCGAGACAGTCCCCGGTGCGTTGCAGGCGGGTCGGGAGGCGCAGCACCTCGGCGCGCCGGAGCCGCGTCGCCTCGTCGGTGGCCAGCGCCCGGGCTCGGTCCGCATCGCCCATGGTCGCCTGGGCCGCGAGCCGGGCCTGAGCGGGATCCACCCCGTCGTGCTCCAGCATGCCGGCGACCTGCGCGGGGGTGGGAAGGCGCAGCGCGACCACCCGGCAGCGGGACCGCACGGTCGGCAGGACGTCGTCGACCGACGGTGCGCACAGCAGGAACACCGACCGGGTGGCGGGCTCCTCCAGCGCCTTGAGCAGCGCGTTGGCGGCCTGGTCGGTGAGCCGGTCGGCGTCCTCGAGCAGCAGGATCCGCCAGCGGCCGGATGTCGGTGCGCTGGCTGCATCGCGGACGAGCTCCCGGATGTCCTTGACTCCCAGCGACAGGCCTTCTGGACGCACGGTGCGCAGATCGGCCGCGGTGTCTGTCAGTACGGTGTGACACCCGTTGCACTCACCGCATCCTGGGGGTGAATTTTTGCAGTTCAACGCCGCGGCGAAGGCGCGCGCCGCCATCGAACGCCCAGCGCCCGCGGGGCCGGTGAACAGCCATGAATGCGTCATGCTTGCACGGGCCGCGGGACGGGCATCAGTCGCGGTCACCCCGGCGGCCGCGCTGGCCGCGCCCGCGAGGATCTCGACGACCGGAGCCTGGCCGATCAGGACATCCCAGACGCTCACCGGTCCATTGTCCGACTCCGTTGGTCGGCGGTTACCGGCGGGCCGTCCGGCGACCGGCGAAGCGCCGTCTGGACGGTTGGGAGACGGTCGGGAGGAGCTACCGGGCCGATGGGGCTCTCTTCGTTGTTGCGCGATCGGGCGGCATGTCGGGTGCTACTGATGTTGGTGGCACGGTGT
>NZ_CAUVXO010000003.1:30896-44865 GCF_963555865.1 Protofrankia sp. Cr1 | reverse complement strand
GCACGCTGTCTGGCCGCACGGTCTCGGCCGGTGTGGGCTGCATGTGTGGGTCCGCGGCGACCGGGTCGAGATCAGTGCGCAGCCGCTCGCTGATGACGTGGCGGATCTCATTGTGCAGTGTCTGCGGCGGCCGGTTCCCGTCGAGGACCACATAGCGGCCGGGCGCGCTGTCGGCGAGCCGGCGAAACCCGTCGCGCACCCGTTCGTGGAAGGCGACCTGTTCCGCCTCGATCCGGTCGAGGCCGGCCGTGGGCTTGGTCGCCGGCCCGGCCGGATCGACACTCGAGCCGACCGTACCGACCCGTTCCCGGACCCGACGCAGGCCGATCTCAGCGGGCAGGTCGAGCAGGATCGTGAGGTCGGGGACCAGGGCCTGGGTGGCCCACCGCGACAGCGCCGCGACCTCGTCCGCCCCGAGCCGGCGCCCGGCGCCCTGATAGGCGATGGACGAGTCGATGAAGCGGTCGCTGATCACAATCGCACCCCGGGCCAGTGCCGGCTCGATGACCCGGGTGACATGCTCGGCGCGGTCCGCGGCGTAGAGCAGCGCCTCGGTGCGCGGGTGCAGCCGTACCGAGGGGTCGAGCAGCAGGTCCCGCAGCGTAGCGCCGATGGTGGTCCCACCCGGTTCGCGGGTGATCACAACTTCGCGTCCGGACGACGCCAACCATGATCCCAACCGTTCGACCTGGGTGGATTTGCCGGATCCCTCACCGCCTTCGAGGGCTACGAACAGACCGGCGTGGCGAGGGCGTAGCGGTGTGCTGCCACGGCCCAGCAGGGCGTTCCAGAGTTCGGGCAGGACTGCGATGCCCGAGCGTTGGTCCATCTGCCGGTAAGCGAACAGGCCGACGGCCACCGCGAGCATGCCGGCGGCGAGCAGGACGATCGTGACCCCGTCGGCGCGGAGATGGACGCTGCCCCACAGGCTGATGCGGTGTGCTCCGATGAGGCCCACCAGCGCGGGCGCGGCGGCCAGCACCAGTAGCAGATCAATGCGGACCAGGGACTGGACCAGCGCGAATGTCCGCCCGCGCAGCTCGTCGCTCACCTCCGCCTGCAACAGAGTGTAGCCGGTTACCCACGCGATCCCGGCGAACATGCCGACGAGGACGACAACGACGCAGGCCAGCACGAGGTTGGGCATGACCGCCACCGCCAGCATGGCCACCCCGGCGGCGGTGACGCTCAGGCCGAAGAGACGGGAGCGACTGAAGTCACCGAGCAGCCGCGGTCCCAGCGCCATTCCGGCGGCAAGCCCCACGAACACCGCACCGAACAGGACGCCGTACGCGGAGTCACCGCCGCCCAGAATCTGGACGTAGAGTCGCCCGAGCGCCACCACGCACCCGGCTCCGGCGAACCCGCCGAGAATACCGATCACCAGACCGCGGACCAGCCGGTTGTGGCCGACGAACCGCCAGCCTTCCGTGATCGACGACCACAGGCCCAGATGCGGGTCGGTGCGTTGGTGCTCGGCCCGGCCGATCCCGCGTAGCCGGAAGATCACGATCGCTGATACCAGGAACGTCGCCGCGTTGAAGAAGAGTGCGAGGTCCAGCGGGGAGGTCTGAAAGAACGACACGCCGGACGCCAACGCACGCGACAGGGTGGCCAACAGTGAGAAGATCGCTGCACCCAGTGGCGCCGAGCCGTACGTGGTGATCAGACTCAGCGTGTTCGCCGCCGCGAGCCGGCGCGCGGGTACCAGGTTCGGCACGCTCGCGTCCTTGGCCGGGTTCCAGAACAGGCTCACGCACTCGATCAGGAGTGACGCGATGAGCAGCCAGGTCAGCGTCCCAACCAATGGGATGGACAGGAACAACCCGAATCGCAGGATGTCCGCGACGACCATCGTCAACCGCCGGTCGAGCCGGTCGGCCACGACACCGGCGAACGGTCCGAGGATCAGCGCGGGCAGCAGTCGGACGATCAGTACGGAGCCGATGGCGAACGCCTTGTCGGAGAAGCTCGCTCGCAACGAGCTGGCCAGGGCCGTCGTCGCGAGCAGGCCCATCCAGTCACCCAGGCTGGACAGGGCCAGCGCCAGCCAGAGCCGGCGGAACTGCGCGATCCGCAGGACCGCGCGAAAATCTCCTTCGGTGTGCTGATGCGGATCATCAGGGCTGGCGAGTGGCGCCGTGCTGCCGGTAGACGGCCCGCCGACATCCGACGACACCAGTGGGGTCGTCTGCGAGCGCGGCGGGCCGGCGTCGCCGTCTACCGGAATGCCCATCAGTCCGTCCGGCGCGGCTGGGTCGACGGGGCGCTGGACGTGCCGGCGTCCGGTCCGGTCGTGGTCTTCTCGGTGGCGGCCTTCTTGGCCGGGGCTTTCCTGGTGGTGGCCCGTTTCGTGGTGCCGGTCTTCGGAGCGGCCGGCTCCTTGCCGCCTGATCCGGCGGCGCTGCCTGATCCGGCGGCGCGGGCCGTCCGCCGTCTGGGCGTCGCCGGTCCGCGGGCCCGGCGGTCGGCGAGCAGTTCGGCTGCCCGTTCCACGGTGATCGACGCGACCTCATCGCCTTTGCGCAGGCTCGCGTTTGTCTCACCGTCGGTGACGTACGGGCCGAACCGGCCCTCACGCAGCACCATCGGCGCACCGGTGGCAGGATCTGCGCCCAGCTCGCGCAGGGGCGGGCTCTGCGCGGCTTGCCTGCGTCCCCGTGCCTTCGGCTGGGCGATCAGCGCCAGTGCCTCATCCAACGTCACGCTGAACAGCTGCTCCTCCGACTCCAGCGACCGGCTCTCCGACCCCTTCTTGACGTACGGTCCGTACCGGCCATTCTGGGCCGTCACTTCTTCGCCGTCCTGGGCAACGCCCAGTGATCGGGGCAGGGTGAGCAGCTTGAGGGCCTCGGTGAGGGTGACCGTCTCGGGGGACATCGTGGCCAGCAGGCTCGCCCGGCGCGGCGGGTCTTCGTCCGTGCTGACGTACGGACCGAAACGTCCGATCTTGACAGTGACGGCCGCGCCGCTGGCCGGGTCGGTGCCAAGGGGCCGGTCCCCGCTCGGCGCGCCGAGCAGCTCCATCGCCCTGGCCACGGTGAGTTCGTCTGGAGCAAGATCTTCGGGGACGCTGGCCCGCTGGTCGCCGTGTTGGACATACGGGCCGTATTTGCCGACTCGGATCATTACGGGTTGGTCGTCGTCCGCCGTACCCAGCGGGATCGAGTTCACCTCGCGGGCGTCGATCTCCCCGAGCCGCTCGCTGACCAGGTGCTTGAGGCCACCCGAACGCGCGACACCGCCGGGCTGGCCCGCGTCCGAGCCGAAGTAGAAGCGGGTTAGCCAGTCGATCGACGCCGACGTACCGGCCGCGATGGCGTCGAGATCGTCTTCCATCGAGGCGGTGAAGCGGTAGTCGACCAGCCGGCCGAAATGGTCTTCCAGCAGGCCGACGACAGCGAACGCGACGAAACTGGGGATCAGCGCGCTGCCCTTTTTCCACACGTAACCGCGGTCCTGGATCGTCCCAATGATCGATGCGTAGGTGGACGGTCGCCCGATGCCGAGTTCCTCGAGGGTCTTGACCAGGCTCGCCTCGGTGAAGCGCGGCGGCGGGTTGGTGGTATGCCCGCGCGGGTTCAGCTCGCGGGTGACCAATCGGTCGCCCTGGCGGACGTCTGGCAGGCGGCGTTCACGGTCCTCAAGCTCCGCATCGGGGTCGTCGGCACCCTCGACGTAGGCGCGCAGGAAGCCCGGGAAGGTGATGACCTTTCCCGATGCCGAGAACTCGGCGTCCTCCCCGGCGCTGGATGCCCCACCGAGCCGGATCGTCGCCGACGTACCGAGGGCGTCAGCCATCTGGCTGGCGACTGTCCGCCGCCAGATCAGTTCGTAGAGCCGATAGCCGTCGATGTCGTCCCGGAGTGCGGTGCGCACCTCACCGGGGGTCTGGAAGTGATCCCCGGCCGGACGGATCGCCTCGTGCGCTTCCTGGGCGTTCTTGACCTTCTTCGTGTAGGTGCGGGGCCGCTCGGGCACGTACTGCGGCCCGTAGAGAGTCCGGGCCTGGTCCCGGGCGGCGACGAGCGCGGTTTCGGACAGGTTCGTCGAGTCCGTACGCATATAGGTGATGTAGCCGTTTTCGTACAGCTTCTGTGCCACCTGCATCGTTCGTTGGCTGGAGAAGCGCAGTTTGCGGCCGGCCTCCTGCTGCAGGGTGGACGTCATGAACGGCGGGTAGGGCGAGCGGCGGTACGGTTTGGTCTCCACCGACCGGACCGTGAAGACGGCGTCGGCGAGCCGGCCGGCCAGGGCGCGCGCCGCGGGCTCGTCGAGCCGCACCACGTCCGCGGAGGTGAGCTCGCCGGAGGCGGCGAAGTCGCGTCCGGTGGCCAGTCGGCGGCCGTCGAGCGCGACCAGGTTCGCCGGCAGTGGAGTGGCGTCGGGTGCCTGGGCGGCTGCGGCCCGGCCCTGCGAACCACCCTCACCCGTGGCCAGCGCACCGAAGACACCTTCGATGTTCCAGTACTCGGCCGAGGTGAAGCGCATCCGGGCGCGTTCGCGTTCCACCAGGATGCGGGTTGCCACGCTCTGAACCCGGCCCGCCGACAGCCTCGGCATCACCTTCTTCCACAGCACCGGGCTGACCTCGTAGCCGTAGAGCCGGTCGAGGATCCGCCGCGTTTCCTGGGCGTTGACGAGGTTCTCGTTGATCTCGCGCGGGTTGTCCACCGCTCGCTGGATGGCCTGCGGCGTGATCTCGTGGAAGACCATTCGCTTCACCGGCACGGTCGGCTTCAGCGTCTGCAGCAGGTGCCAGGCGATCGCCTCGCCCTCGCGGTCCTCATCTGTGGCGAGGTAGAGCTCGCTGGCGTCCTTGACCAGGGCTTTGAGCTTGCT
Source organism: Protofrankia sp. Cr1 (assembly GCF_963555865.1). Lineage (NCBI taxonomy): Bacteria > Bacillati > Actinomycetota > Actinomycetes > Frankiales > Frankiaceae > Protofrankia > Protofrankia sp. Cr1. The sequence goes on along the minus strand of NZ_CAUVXO010000003.1, from coordinate 40,023 downwards.
GACCTGGGATTTCTTGTTGGGGGTAACGACGTAGAGCGGCTCGAAGCCGTTGTCGACGTCCACCCCGAGCCGCGCCCACGGTTTGCTCTTGTACGCGACCGGCACCTCCTCGGCGTTACGCGGCAGGTCCCGGATGTGCCCGATACTGGACTCGACCTGCCAGCCGGGGCCGAGGTATCCGGCGATGGTCTTCGCCTTCGCGGGCGACTCGACGATCACCAGCCGGGTTCCGGTCGTGGTGGGAGTGCTCGTCGAGGTGCCGGATCGGCTACCACGCGTGTTCGTACGTGTGCTGGGACGGGACGCGGCGCCGTTGCCGGACATGTCCGTGTCCGTCTGGGCGTCCGTCTGGGCGTCGGTGTGGGCGTCCGTGTGGGGCGCGGCGCCGGTGTCGAAAGCCGTGGGTTCGACGACGGGTGTCGATGACCCGGCGCTCGACCGGCGCGTCCCGCTGTTTGTCGGCTTCGTGCGCGGGGGCACTTCTCTCCTCGTTGCAGGGGGGTGGTTCGACTTCGGCATTGCGGCTCGTGGTGCGTCGGGTGTGCTGCGTCGGGCGTGGTGCGTCGGGCGTGGTGCGTCGGGCGTGGTGCGTCGGACGTGGTGCGGACGGCTGAATCGCCGGTGGAAACCGGCCCTGGGCTCATTGCCAAGCCCCGGGTCCATGTCTCGACAGTAGGTCGACGCACACCGGTATGTCAGCCGGCCGCGCGGCGGCCCCTGCGGCGTCCGGTGTTGTGGACGCCGCAGGAGACCGTACGCCGTGTCGCGCCCACAGGTCTGTCGGTGTCCGACCAGGCGGCCTCGAACCGCTCTTAATCGCCGCCGGTGGATAGCCGCGCTCCGCGATGGTGCTGGTTGCGCCTCCGCCCGTGGGCCGGGCGGAGGCCGTCGAAGAGATGGGCTACACCGTTGCCTTTGGATTGGCGGCTGCGCGCTGTTCGGTCACTGACGGTACAACCGCCAGGGCGGTACTGCGTCGCTTCGAATAGATGATCACTGCGGCAATCACCGCGACAACCACGAGTGCGATGGCGATCCGTAGTGGTTTGTTCTCGTCAGCACCAACCGAGTACTTCACCACAGATGGTGCGATCAGCAGGCTGACCAGGTTCATTACCTTGATCAGAGGATTGATTGAAGGCCCCGCGGTGTCCTTGAACGGATCACCGACGGTATCGCCGATGACCGTGGCGGCGTGGACATCGGAACCCTTGCCGCCGTAGTTGCCGTCCTCGACGAATTTCTTCGCATTATCCCAGGCCCCACCGGAGTTCGAGAGAAAGACGGCCATGAGGACGCCGCCGGCGATCGCTCCGGCAAGGTATGCACCCAGTGGCGGGTAACCGAGGCCGAAGCCAACTGCGATCGGAGCGAGAACCGCAAGCGTGCCTGGAGTGATCAACTCCTGTAGGGAGTCCCGGGTGCAGATGTCGACGACGGCACCGTAGTCGGGCTTCTCGGTGCCGGCCATGATCCCTGGCTTCGTTCGGAACTGGTTACGTACCTCCTCGACCACCCGCCCCGCGGCGCGTCCGACCGCATTGATCGCGAGTCCGGCGAACAGAAACACGACCGCGGCACCGATGATGAGTCCGACCAGCGCATCGGGGTAGGCGATATTGAGGGTACGCGAGCCCTCGACAGTCCGGCCGGCGCTGATGAGTGCCGCGTTGACCGTGTCGGTGAACGATCCGAACAAGGCGGTGGCGGCCAGCACCGCGGTGGCGATCGCGATGCCCTTGGTGATGGCCTTGGTGGTGTTACCGACCGCGTCGAGGGATGTGAGGATCGCGGCACCCTCGCCGTCCGCGGCTGCACCGGACATCTCGGCAATGCCCTGGGCGTTGTCGCTGACAGGCCCGAAGGTGTCCATGGCGATGATCACTCCGACTGTCGTCAGCAGGCCGGTGCCGGCCAGAGCTACGGCGAACAGTGCCACCGTGGTACTGCCGGATCCGAGCAGGTATGCGCCGAACACCGCCGCGCTGATGAGCAACGCCGAATAGACGGCTGACTCCAGCCCGACCCCGATGCCGGAAAGAATGTTGGTGGCGGGACCGGTCGTGGACGCCTTCACGATGCCCTGGACCGGTCTGCGGTTGGTTTCGGTGAAGTATCCGGTGAGTAGCTGGATGGCTGCGGCCAGCACGATGCCGATGAGGACTGCGGTGATCGCGATGAACCGCGGGTTGCCGCTCTGGCTGCTGTTTTCAAGACCGGGGAAACCGGAGAAGCTGTCCGGCAGGTAGACGAACGAAACGATGATGACCCCGACGGCGGAGACCAGGGCCGAGATGAAGAAGCCCCGGTTGATCGCCGCCATGCCGTTGCGGTCACCGGCGCGGGGGGCGACCGAGAAGATTCCGATGATCGCGGTGAGTACGCCCACAGCCGGCACGAGCAGTGGGAAGACCAGTCCGTTTTCGCCGAAGGCCTTGACCCCGAGGATCAGCGCGGCGACCAGCATCACCGCATAGGACTCGAACAGGTCGGCGGCCATGCCGGCGCAGTCACCGACGTTGTCGCCCACGTTGTCGGCGATCGTGGCCGCGTTGCGCGGGTCGTCCTCGGGGATGCCCTGTTCGACCTTGCCGACGAGGTCGGCTCCCACGTCCGCAGCCTTGGTGAAGATACCTCCACCGACTCGCATGAACATCGCCAGCAGCGCGGCGCCGAACCCGAATCCCTCCAGGACCTGCGGGGCCGTATCACGGAATGCCAGCACGACGACCGCCGCTCCGAGCAGCCCAAGACCGACCGTGAACATCCCGACCACGCCGCCGGTGCGGAAGGCGATCCGCATGGCGGCGCGCTCCCCCTGGTGGATGGCTGCGGCGGCGGTACGGGTGTTCGCCCGGGTGGCAAGCGACATGCCGACGAAGCCGACAAGCGCGGAGAAGACGGCCCCGAGGACGAAGAAAACCGAACGTCCCACCCGGGCGCTGGTAGTGTCCGCCGGCAGCAGTAGCAGCACGAAGGGAATCACGACGACGAAGCCCGCCACTGTGATGAACTGCCGGCGCAGATAGGCTACGGCGCCTTCCTGAACGGCGCGACCGACTTCGATCATCTGGGGGCTTCCCTGGCTCGCGGCGAGCACCTCGCGGACCAGGTAGCCGGCAACTACCAATGCGATCGCTGCGACGGCTGCCACACCAGCGACCAGTCCGAGCTGACCTCCGCTAAGTTCAATGGCGACAGCACTTGGCTTCGTACCTGCCTCGGCTTGGAGCGGGACCATGGGCCCTCCCGGTCAGGTCGGTGCACCCTCCGTGTTCGCCCGGCGCCATTATGGCGTCGCGATGGGCGTGCACGGCCCGACGTCGCACCTGACGACGTCACCGAGGTCACCGTCCGGGTGTGAAGGGACGCCGGGCATGCGCATACGTCGACGCATGGGGCGCGATTGCCGGCATGACTGCCGGCTGGGACAGGCCCGGGTGGTCACCCGGCCCGCTGTCGCACCGATATACGGCAACTAGCGCGCTGGCCCGCGTTCCCCCCGAACCTCCGTCCGGTACCATGGGGAGCACTCACGGCATCCCACCCGGCCTGATCGACCGAGTGTGCGATGCGGCGCAGTCTATCCATACGGCTGTAACACGCGCTCGCTTTTCGAGTGACCCCGGTGGGTGAATGTTACGGTTTGACACGTGGCGCAGGTCATTCGGGTAGCTATGGTGGATGAAGCTGTCGAGGCAAAGCTGTGCACTGGCTCGTCTGGTGGTCCGGGACGGCCTCGGCGGTGGCGGACCGGGGTCAGATCGCCAGGATCGATCTGTCCGCCGTCTTACTGATCGGCCAGCGCATCGTGACAACCGTTCCGGCCGAGTCTGGCCGCGCCGCAATGGTGACGTCATCCACCAAGCCCTGGATGAGGGCTAGACCGAGCCCGGTGGGAACCACCGAGGACAGCTCGTCGCTGATTTCATCGTCGGCCTGAGCGCAGTCGATATTGATCAGTGCTGGCGTGGAGACCCGACCGTCGGGGTGAGCGGGCGAAATCCGGCCACCTCCCGGCCCACAGTCGGACACCGATACTTCGAACACGTCGTCATCATCACCGACCCGGACGATCACGAGGGCCTGTGGGTCGAACCGGCGGTTCACGCTGACGGCCCGGGCGCACGCTTCGCCGACCGCAAGCTTGACCTCGTCCATGAGCTCGTCGGGTACCCCCGAACGTCGACTGACCGCACCCGCGATCATCCTGGCTGTGCGGACATGGCCCGGCAGGGCGGCGAAGCGCAACTCGACGGTGGCCATGCGTCGCTTACCTGCCTCTCGATGCGGAGATGGTGTTCTGGGGTAGTTGACCGTTCTGGCGTAGTTGGAATGACCGAGCATAGGACCGTCCGGCTTCCGACGCCTGGCAGGCCGCCTTCTGGATCATCGCCCGCATCGACCAATAGTCATCGGACAGGCCCTAGTCCTTCGCTGCGAGCGCTTCCTCGACGGAAGCATGGATGGGGAAGACCTTCGTCAGACCGGTGATCCGGAAGATTTTCAATATCCGTTCCTGGGTGCAGACCAGGCGCAGCGACCCCTCATGTGCGCGGACTCGCTTGAGGCCTCCGACGAGTACACCGAGGCCGGTCGAGTCCAGGAATTCGACGCCTTCCATGTCGACGATGAGATGGTATGACCCACCCGACACGAGATCGATGAGCTGCTCGCGCAGCTTCGGCGCGGTGTAGACATCAATCTCGCCGCCCACGACGACGATCGTGAAGTCCCCTTCCACCCGGGTCGTGAGAGACAGGTCCACGGTTCCTCCTGGCGTGTGCTCCACAGCCGCCCGGTTGGACGGCTGACATCACGGCGCCACTACCCTCCCACGCTCGGATCAATCCGGCTCACCGCGACACAGTCGCCGCGTGCATCCGTCGCAATCCGACATCACATTGTGATCCATTTGTGTTCTCCTTGCCTGGCACCGGTTGTGCCGTCGGTTGCTTGTCGTTGCTACGCAGTGGCGGTCCAACGGTTGTCACCGGCCGCGAGACCCGGTGGATGAGCACGTCCGCCGAGCCGGGGTACCCGGGTTCGGGCGTCCTGACCTACGCTGAGCTGCTGTGGGCGGAACCGTGGTGCCCGAAGACGCACCGGATCGTGGTGCGGTGATTCTTGATCGACTTTTTGCGGACGCCCGCCGGCGGCGGTGCGTGACACACGTGGAGCATGTACCGGCCCGGATTGGTACGCGGCTTCCCTGGCCGGTGTGGGCAGATCCCGTGCTGGTCTCACGGCTGCGTGCCGTCGGGATCGATGAGCCGTGGACCCATCAGGTGCGCGCCGCCGAGCATGCACATGGTGGACGCAGCGTCGTACTGGCGACCGGTACGGCGTCGGGTAAGTCGCTGGGGTACCTCATGCCCGTGCTCACTGTCCTGCTGGCCCAAGCGTCGGCCCGGGCGCTTTATCTCGCTCCCACCAAGGCACTGGCGCACGACCAGCTCCGCGCTGTTCGTGCGCTCAACCTGACCGGAGTACGCGCCGCCACGTACGACGGCGACACATCCGCGTCCGAACGTGACTGGGTCCGGGCTCACGCGACGTTCGTGTTGACCAATCCTGACATGTTGCACCACGGTGTGTTGCCGTCCCATCGGCGGTGGGCCGCATTCCTGCGGGGCCTTCGATACGTCGTGGTCGACGAGTGTCACGGCTATCGGGGCGTGTTCGGTTCCCACGTCGCACACGTACTGCGGCGGCTGCGACGGGTGGCTGCGCGGTACGGGTCGACGCCCGTGTTCGTGCTGGCATCGGCGACTGTCTCCGACCCGGGCCGCTCCGCTGGCCGCCTTACCGGGCTCGATGTCGAGGTCGTCGACGATGACGCCTCCCCGAGAGGCGCGACCCGGTTTGTGCTGTATGAACCTCCACTCGTCACCTCTTGGCGGCCGCCCGCATCGGCTGTGGTGGCGCCGACGCCCAGTGGGATGGAACCTGAAGGACACGGAGAGTCGCCGATCCATGGTCACAACGGTGCGCCGGTGCGCCGTTCGGCGACTGCGGAAGCCTCGGACCTGCTTGCCGATCTCGTCACCGACGGCGTCCGTACTCTTGTGTTCGTGCGGTCGCGCAGGGCGGCGGAAGTAGTCGCGCAGTCGGCCCGCCGAGCGCTGTCGGACGTTTCGAGGGATCTCGCGGACCGGGTCGCGGCCTATCGCGCGGGCTACCTGCCGGAGGAACGCCGGGCGCTGGAGGCGGATCTGCGCTCGGGACGGCTGCTCGGGGTTGCCGCGACGAACGCTTTGGAACTGGGTGTGGACGTTACCGGGCTGGATGCCGCCATTATCACCGGGTATCCGGGCACTCTTGCCTCGTTGTGGCAGCAGGCTGGCCGTGCGGGTCGTAACGGTCAGGGAGCCGTTGCGGTCCTGGTCGCTCGTGATGATCCTCTCGATACCTATCTCGTGCACCACCAGGAGGCCGTGTTCGGCCGGCCGGTCGAGGCCACCGTGCTTGATCCTGACAACCCCTATGTGCTCGGCCCCCATCTCGAGTGCGCGGCCGCGGAACTGCCGCTGACCGAGGCCGATTTTGATCTTTTCGGGCCGGCTGCCCGCACCACGGTCGATGACCTGGTGCGTCGTGGCCGGCTCCGGCGTCGGCCGGCAGGCTGGTACTGGACCCACCGTTACCGACCTGATGTTGATATCCGTGGCGTTGGTGGTGCGCCCGTGCGGATCGTCGAGGCATCGACCGGGCGCCTGCTCGGGACGGTGGATGCCGCGACGTCGCACTCGACGGTCCACCGTGGAGCGGTCTATCTCCACCAGGGCAGCTTTTACGTGGTCATCGAACTCGACCTTGACGTGGCGGTCGCCTTCGTTGAGGCGGACACGCCCGACTGGACGACGTGGGCCCGGGAGCTGACGGACATCAAGGTGCTGGACGTGGCCCGTTCCCGGACGGTAGGCGAGGTCGAACTGCAGCTGGGGACGGTTGAGGTCAGTAGCCAGGTAGTGGCCTACCAGCGGCGCCAGATCGTGACCGGACGGGTCGTCGGAGAGGAGCCGCTCGACCTTCCCCCACGGCATCTGCGTACCCGGGCAGTCTGGTACACGGTGACCGACGGGTTGTTGGCCGAGGCGGAGATCGACGAGGATGATGTCCCTGGCGCGGTTCATGCGGCTGAACACGCGGCGATCGGCATCCTCCCGCTGTTCGCGACATGTGATCGGTGGGACATCGGGGGAGTGTCCACCGCGCTGCATCCGGACACGGGCCGGACCACGGTATTTGTCTACGACGGCCATCCGGGTGGAGCCGGTTTCGCCGAACGGGGCTTTCTGCGCGGTGAACCGTGGCTCCGGGCGACTAGAGACGTGATCGCGGCTTGTGAGTGCACCGCTGGCTGCCCATCGTGCGTGCAGTCGCCAAAGTGCGGCAACGGGAACGAGCCGCTGGACAAGCCGGCCGCGCGCCGGTTGCTGGAGGCCGTACTGCGGCGACTCGATCCGGCCGGACCTGGCCGGGACACGCCTTCGTAGGCTGTCAGCCGACGCCGCGACGGCGGTGCTGGCAATATCATCACTGCTGGCGCCGTCCCACGGGCCGGCGCGGGCTCGCGCAACCAGCGGTCCAAGGCCCCTGAGCGCGCCCGGAAGATCGATCGCCGCTGCGATTTCCACGGTGTCCCCCGATGTCGTGCAGGACACGACACGGCCGTGGTTCGCGAGCCCGATGTCGCGTGCACGTGCGCACATGGACAGCGGGTCGCCCGATGGGTCGCCCGCGGCCGCGAGCGCGGCCATGTCGGCGGCGTTCGCGGCCCGCTGGCGACAGACCGCGATCATTGCGACCATCAGGACGGCACCGGTGAAGGTCCCGAGAACGAGGAATGCGGAAAGCATGAGGATGGTCGCCGAGCCCGTGTCGCCGGGGCGCTTTCGGCCTGGCGTGTGCCGGTCGTCAGATGCGCCGCGGTGCCGCAAGCCGGGGCGCCCGTACAGGTATGACCGGTCCATGCCGGTAGAATTCACTGTTCTTCCTCCCGCTGTAACCCACGGTTCAACAGAGGGTGGGTTTTGAGGTCCGATCAGATTGTTTCCGCTGATTCGAGCGGCGCTGTCGAGGACATCGTGATGTTGATTGCGGGCATGATTCCAGCGAGTCCCCCGGTTGCCCGGACACCTAAGCGGACCTGCACCACAACAAAATTGCCGCCGTGGGTGACAGATATCTCGGCACCGCGTGGTGCGGCCCTTCTCGACCACGAGCGCACTACTTCGTCGGTTTCTCCGCGAGCAGCCGCACGGGCTCCGACGCGAGCTGCCTCCGCGCATTGCGCCTGAACGGATACCGCGCTGAGAACCCAGATCGCAATCAGCAGCACGAGTATCAGGGACGGGATCGCGACCGCCAGTTCGGCGGTTGCCTGGCCGCCGTCGCGAGCCGTGTGCCGCTGGGCGGCAGCCATTGCGGGACATGGAACGCCAGCTACTCCGTGGTCTCCGGGCGTAGGCGGAAGATCATTATTGTGCCTTATTCGGCTCATTGGCATCACCGGGGCGTCGGTTTCCGGATCATAGGTATGACCGAGCTCTCTTCGGTTTCAGGCCTCAGAAGGGAATCGACAACGCCCGGCTGACCACGTTGGCCAGCAGAGTGCGGGTTGCCGGACTGTGGATTACCGCATAGAGAACAGCGGCGAACCCGACCGCGGCAACCGTGCCCACGGCGTACTCCGCTGTCGACATTCCCGCGTCGTCTCGGCGTTTCCGAATCGATCTGAACCCGATGTTCCCGCCGTCAGCTCGAACCTGATGTGAGGCGCGTGCCGTCGATGGTGTGAGCAGCGCTACGAATATGCTGACCAGCAGCTGCGTCCAATGCTTCGTGATCAGATGGTAGCGCGCCGGGAGTGCGGACATGTTGGGTGACCTCCAGATCGACCGTTCCGGCCGGTGGCGGGAGCTCCGAATTTCGCTCGGAGTGTTTCTTTGATCCGTACAAGTATTATTTCCTGCGAATGCGTCGGTGGCGAGCGCGAATATCGTGCTGTGGATGACGGACTGTTATCCACAGGCCGGTTGGGCGTGGATCGCCGGGACAGAAGATTCACAACAGGTTCTGACAGGTTGGCGTCTCGTGTCGCCGGACCTGGTGTGACCTGGTG
>NZ_CAUVXO010000003.1:28395-30293 GCF_963555865.1 Protofrankia sp. Cr1 | reverse complement strand
TGACACCGGCCGGGTTCGGCCGAACCCGACAAGCGCAGTTACAGCAGCGCCAGACCCGTGCCAGCCCCTGCCACGACGGGCACGACCCCCAACGCAATGAATGCGGGCAGAAAGCACAGTCCGAGCGGTGCTACCGCGGCGACTCCCGCTCGGCGTGCCGCGGCCAGGGCGCGCTCCTGATGCTGCGCGCGGGTCTGGTCCGCGAGTCGTTCAAGCGTCGCGGCCAGTCGGGCGCCGGAGTCCTCGGTCCGGTGCAGCGCCCGTGCGAAGGTCGCCAGCTCACGCGCTGCAGTTGTGACCTCCGCGACACCTGTGATGGCCCACCAGCTCGGCGCGGGCCTACCCCCGGGGCCGGGATCGAGTAACCGGTGACACGCCTCGCCGATAGGCGCTCCAAGCCGCAGAGCGCGTCCGACCAGGCCCAGCTCCGTGCCGAGCGGTCCGCCGACCGCATCGGCGACGATTTCCAAGGCCGTCACGACCGGCGCACCGGCGGTCAGGCACGCCGCAATGAGGTCGAGGGCCAGTGGAAGGTCGCAGGCAAGGCGTTCGTGGCGGCGCCGGGTATTGCGCTCGGGCACACCAGCCAACAGGCGGACCGCGGCCACGCCGAGAACGAGGCCGATGACGATGCCCGCGGGACCACCGAACACTACGAATGGACCGAGCCCGGCTGCGGTGCCAAGAGCGATCCGCCGAAGCACCGAGCGGTCCGCGGTGGGGTGCGGACCGCCGCTCGAACCGTGGCTCCAACGGTTTGCCCAACGGGCGCTCGAGCGGCGGCTGCTTTCGCTGCCGTGGTCCTGCGCCCCATCGTTGCGGCCCTTCGACATGTGCCTGGTCAGGTGTGGTCGCGTCGGCGTGATGTCGGCCCGGGTCGGCGGGGTGAGCGAGCCTGCCCGGCGCCGAACCTGATCGCAGAGCGTTGTGATTCCGGCCAGCCACGACGCCGATGCCATGCTTGTAGCCGCGGCGAGAAGCATTGCCCACTGCGGCGGCCCGGTCACAGTGCCACCATCGGCTGGGCGTCGTAGCGGTACCGGCCGGTCTCTCCCCGCGATCGAGCCGTCTCGGTGAGTCTGTTGATCCATGCCAGGCCGGCGAGATCGAGCATTGCGCCGACCGCGAGACAGATTGTTCCGACCGGGGTGTTGAGCAGGACATCCAATGGGGACGCGCCGATGAGGATGCCGAGCCCGATCCCGGCAAGAGGCAAGGCGGCGATCAGCCGTCCTGATGCGCGCGGTCCGGCGAGGGCTGCGGATACCTCGCCGTCCTTCTCCTGCTCGGCCCGGACCACCGCGGCGAGTCTGCTCGCCATCGGAGCAAGTGGAATACCGGCGATCTGGCTCACCCGCCAGGCGGCCGCGAGCTGGCGCAAGGTTGGCGCTTGGCAACGCTCCAGCGTGGCCGCCGGGTCTAGCCGGTGGGCAAGCCCGGTGCGCAATGCCCGAGAGTCGCTCACACGGGTACCGCGGCGCGGCGGACTCTGGCCAAAGCGCGGCCGATCCGTCTCGTTACCGAGGTCTTCGACGGCCGTGCGCAGCGCTTGCGACGGGCTTCGGCCCGCCTCAAGTTCGGTGGCGAGGGCGGCGAGCACCTCCTGTGCGTCGGCACGCTGAGCGTCGTGCCAGCGTCGTGCCGCGGCGCGTCGCATGGCTCGCTGCGCTGTCACAGCGCCGACGACGGTGACACAGGCCACTACCGGCCCGAAACAGGCGCCGCTGAGTGCTGCCGCGGCGGCCACGATCGCCGGTGGTGCCCAGGTACGGGCTGCTGGCGGTTCCGGTAGGTCATTCACGTCCCTGCCGGACCGCCTGGTCGCCGGTGGTCTCGTCGTCGCCACCCGAACGTGCGGCGGACGCCGTCCGATCGGCCCCGAGGCGAGCGCGGCGGCA
>NZ_CAUVXO010000003.1:16922-28221 GCF_963555865.1 Protofrankia sp. Cr1 | reverse complement strand
CCAGCGTCAGCATCGCTGGCTGCCCGGGGCACTTTCACGAAGCATGCCGGGACGTGGACCGCCGCGTTCGGCGAGTAGTCGATCAAGGACGAGGGCGCCCGCTCCGGCCACAACCACGCTGGCTGTTGCCCCGCGTTCGGGGTCGGGTGGGGTGAGGTGATGCTGGCGTATACGCAGGGCGCCCAGGACGCGGACGAGCCCGCTCTGGTCGCGATACAGTACGCCGATTTCAGTAAGTCTGCGCATTCCATCACGATCTCGGCTGATATGAACGACAGCCTGTACCGCCGAGGCAAGTTGGCTGTGCAGGGCCGCGCGGTCCAGCCCGGCAAGCGCGGCGAGAGCCTCCAGCCGCGCTGGGACGTCCGCCGGCGTATTGGCATGGATGGTGCTCAGGCCCCCTTCGTGGCCCGTGTTGAGCGCGACCAGAAGGTCCACGACTTCGGCGCCGCGGACCTCACCCACGACGATTCGGTCAGGTCGCATCCGCAATGCCTGACGAACCAGATCGCTCATATCGATCCCGCCGGCACCCTCGATGTTGGGTGGACGGGACTCCAGCCGCACGACGTGGGCGAGATCGACGACGAGTTCCACGGTGTCCTCAATGACCACGACACGTTCGCCCGGGTCGACCCGACCCAGAAGCGCGGCCAACAAGGTGGTCTTTCCTGAACCCGTTCCGCCCGTGACCAGTGTTGCCAGGCGAGCGTGGACAAGCGCGTCCAGGACCTCCGCCATGGCGGGTTGTATCGTCCCGGTCGTAACAAGGTCGCCCAGTGTGAAGGGTCGCCGCCTGGGGATCCGCAGCGACAGACACGTCCCTGCTACCGAGACCGGTGCGAGCACCGCGTGCAGGCGGGTGCCGTCACCGAGCCTCGCGTCGGCGAACGGGGTCGCCGCGTCAAGGCGCCGCCCGGTTGCCGCGGCCAGCCGGACCGCGAGGCGACGTACCGCGTCATGGTCGGCAAAGGTGACGGCGCACCGCTCGAGACCGACGCCTCGATCTATCCAGACCTCGTCTGGCCCATTGACCAGAATATCGGTTATGGACGGGTCTGCGAGCAGTGGCTCGAGTGGCCCGGCACCGACAAGCTCCGACTGGAGCGACCGGTGTAGCGCGAGCGAGCCGCTGTCAACCGGTCCGGTTTCCGCCCGGACCGCCATGGCGATGCGCGAGGACGTCAGCGTCCCGTCCGCGCTTGCCAGCCTTCGCCGAATGCCGGCAAGGAGCGCCTCGTCCGGCTGTGTCCCGTCCGTCACACCGCAGGCAGCCGTCGTGCCCGGTGCGCGTCGGACGTGATCTGCTCCGGTTCGTTCGACCGCGATGTCGTGGACCGGATGACCCGGCGTGGCCCCCACGCTCGGGCTGCCGGCCGGATACGTGCTCATGCAGCCACGTCCGCGTGCGCCAGATCCAGGTCGTCGAGGATCCGCCCACTGACCCGGGCCAGCGAGCTCCGGCGGCGGCTACCCGGCGGTTCTCCCCGTTCCAGTCCGGTCGCGAGGCCTGAATCGTGCCTCAGCACCCCGGCAACCGGCAGCGCGAGCGCATCCGAGACCGCCTCGGCATCCAGCCGGGCCGGGCCCGGGAGTCGCACGACAATACGGACGTCCGAACAGTGCCGGTTCGCGGTGTCGCAGATCCGGCCGGCGGCGGCGATGGCGCGGACCTCGGCCGGAACGACCACAATGATCATTTCTGCCACGTGCATCGCCATGGCGGAGGCCTGGTCGGGAAACCGGGGAAGATCGACGACGAGCAGATCCTTACCGCGCCGGACACTGGTCAGCATCGCACTCATGACGGCCGGCGGGATCGCGGTCGGGCTGGTTCTGTCCCAGGACAGCACGGCAAGGTCCCCGAGACAGGGCAGCGACTCGGCCAGCACCCGGCGGGACGTTCGCCCGCGGGCTGCTGCGAGGTCCGGCCAGCGCATGCCTGGTCGATCTTCAATCCCGAGAGCAAGGTCGATCCCCCCGCCGAGCGGGTCGGCGTCCACCAGCACGGTATGGAGCTTCCGGCGCACGGACGCCAGGGTCAACGCGATCGCGAGACTGGTGGCCCCTGCACCGCCTCGCCCACCGATCACGCCCACGACGGTGGCGCGGCGCTGGTCCGGTTCGGTGGCGGTGGCCAACACCTCGACAAGCCAGTTTTCCGCGTCCGGCAGGAAGGCCACATGCTCGGCGCCGAGACGTACCGCCGCCTCCCATACGCCGCCGTCGTCGAGGTCGGAGCTCAGTAGGACCACGCCCGGACGCCGTGGCAGGCCGGCGGCCACGCACGACGCCACCCGGTCGGTGCCGACGACGACGAGCGGGGCGTTGTTCCAGTACCTGCGGGCGAGGTGGGCGTCGACTACGGCGTTCACGGTGACGCCGGCAGCCGCGGCGAGCCGGAGGATGTCGTCGAGCAGCTGTGGATCATCGGTGATGGTCAGCGGCCGGAGGCTCGGTTGGGGCTCGGGTACAGCGAGGGCGAGAACGGGCGGTGCGGACGTCATGGCAGGGCCCTTCCGTCGTCGGGGATGGGGACGGAAGCTCACCATGACGCATATGGGGCTTGTGGAGAATTTTCCCTCCACAAGCCCCATATATGGTCTAATTAAGATTTATACCGACTTGGAGTGCCCGGTACGCGTGATACGGCAAAGTAGGGTACGGCAAAGCAGGGTCCGGCACGAGGTGCCTGGAAGGGAGGCGCCTGGAAAAGAGGTGCCCGGCGACCGGGGGACGGCTCCCGTTTGGGGGGCGTCGCGGGAGCCGTCCGTGGGATCTCGCCGTTAGCCGCCAGGGATCCCACGATTGCCGGACGAGGGCGCGGTGGGCTCGCTCGACACTGCCGATGCGTACCCTTTCCATGGCTGGCGAAACCGTCATCCGGGCGCGGCCGCGGTGTGCCTGGATGACTGATGGTCGACTGGCTGGCGCGCCTCAGCTGGCGCGGGTGATGGCCTCGCAGATGGCGAGGGACTCGCGGGCACCCAGCTCCACGGCCCGTGCATAGTGGATGATCCATTGACCGACGCCCTGGGCGCCCGTTCCGATGTAGGCGCGGACCGCCGCGGCATAGCTACCGGTGGCATTGCCACCTGTGGCGCCGTCGGTGCACGTCTGCCCGCCGGGGATCTGCGCGGCTTCGACGTGCCCGACATCCGTGGCGGTCACGGCCTTGGGGTCCAGGCCCCGGCTGATGAGTACCAGCCGGCCGGCCCCCCGGGCGATGATCCCGTCGAAGGCACCGAACGGGCGGATGGCCAGCAGTTCGCCCTCCACGATCGCAGCCATGATGATCGCCGGTGCGGACGTCTTGGTCACCAGCAGCTGTGTGAGCCCGTCCAGCCGGGCGGTGGCTTCGACGGGTGTCGGTGTCGGGCCGAGGCCGAGGGGATCCGTCGGGTCGGTGTGGCTGCCCGCTACTCGTGGGCGTCCGAGGTCAGCGTCGGTGACCAGGCCGCGCGCGACGAGGACGTGCATCCGGGCGAGTGCCTGGCGGGGTGCCCGATCCCAGGTGTCGCGAAGCGTCCCCAGCTCCGCGTGGAGCCGGACCGTGCCGAGCGTCACCCTGAGCGCGTCGCTGTCGCTGTCGCCGGTCGCAAGCCGGCGATCGTGGCCAAGGTGTTCGCGCAGATCGTCCAGATCGATGTCGTGACCGTCCAGCGCTGCTGATGCGCGCGCGGTGCGCAACGATGCCTCGGCTGTCACCTTGGCGCTGTCGCGGCGCATGACCCGGTGCCGTAACAGGGTGTCCACGGACGTTCGGGCGGCGGTGACCGCGTCGGTGACGCCTGGCAGGGCGGCGAGGCGGGCCACGGGGTCCGGCCCGACTACGGCGGTCATTGCCGGTACGCTACCGCCTACCCGCCCCGTGGATGGCGCCCGCCCCATGGATGAGCAGCAGGGCCATGGCAGGCACGGTGGGTCTCCGGCTGGGTGGGAAGGCCCATGGTCGGTGGTCGATGCGGTGGACATCCGGTGACCGTTGCGCAAGCGGGCGAACGCAATCTCGTCACGGTCCATCTGTCACACTGGCGGCGTCCGAAGGTCCGGGAGAAATTGCCCGGACCGGCCAGGTATGCGCATCACAGCGCGTCTGGGCGGCGGACAAGCTCTGGACGCGGGACACTTCGCAAGAGGGGTCCGCGGCGGGTGATACGGGATTGTCGTACCCCACCCGATCAAAGGATGACATGATCATGGTTTTCGCGCCGCCGGCGGCCCGAGGACTGGACGAACGCGGGGGAGTTGCGGGCCGCCGAGGTGGGCTTCAAACGCGTGCACAACAACCGTGGACGAGCGTTGCGGATGTGTTGACTGTCGCCGATCGGGCACCATCTGGTGACCTGGACGGTATCGGGCGCTGCCTCGTGCCGCGACCTGTACGACCGGTAGTCACCGCTGCGACGGGCAACCCGTGCCCGGTGGGCCGAGGCATGCGGTCAGGAATCGTATCGCGCGCCCGAGGCTCCAGGGCCGCCAGAAGGAGGACCAACGGTGTCGACTCCAACGCAGAACCGACCAGCCACCCGGGAAACGACGCTCGGTGAGCTCGTCGGGCTCGCGGTACGAGACCTGTCGCTGCTCGTCCGGCAGGAGATCGATCTCGCGAAGGCCGAGCTTTCGAAACAGGCGACGTCTGCCGCGCTCGGCGCCGGCTTTCTGGTGGTTGCCGCCGGCCTTGGGTTCGGCGCGCTGATCGCCGTCACGATCGGGCTCGGCGAGCTGTTCACCTGGGCCGGAGTGGAGCGGTTCTGGGCGTACTTCCTGACCGCTCTGCTTTATCTGGTCGTCGCCGGCCTGTTCGGCCTGTTCGGGGCAAAGCGGTTGAAGAAGATTTCGCCGCCTGAGCGCACCTTGCAGACGGTCAAGGAGGACATCGCCTGGCTCAAGCACCCGACGGCAGTCACGGGCACCGGGGCAGGCCACTCCAACGGGCACGTGTCCGGTAACTCGCGGGACTCGGTGCCCATCCCCTGAGAGCCTGTTCTGAACCTCCTACCCGGGCGATCAACATCTCCTACCTGGACGATCAACGACCGGACGCACCGGCTGCGTTGCCGGCCAAAGCGATATCACCCATAGTGATCACACAAAAATCTCATAATGATCAAAATCAGACGGTAGTAACATGGAGAAGGCGCGGAAGGAACATATCGGGCATATGGAAGACGCGCTGGGGGCCGCGCGCGGGACCGGTGTCGGCAAGCTGGGCGGGCGTGGATCGATCGAGCCGCGAGCAGGAGCGTCCCCGTTGTCGGGCGCTCTGAGTAATTCTGAGATGCGATGGAGGCCGCCGTTCCAGAGCTTAGCGCCGTTCTTGTAGACGGTCCGTGGCAGCATCGTGACGTATCCGCGAACGGCACCCGCCTGCACGTGGCCGAACTCGGCGACGGCCCGCTGGTGCTGTTGCTGCACGGTTTCCCGCAGTTCTGGTGGGCCTGGCGCCATCAGTTGACCGGCATCGCCGCGGCCGGGTATCGGGTGGTGGCTGCGGACCTGCGCGGCTACGGCGCCAGTGACAAACCGCCGCGCGGGTATGACGCATTCACCCTGGCCGGCGATGTCGCGGGTCTGGTCCGGGCGCTCGGCGAACGGGATGCGGTGATTGTCGGGCATGACTGGGGGGGCGTTGCGGGGTGGACGACGGCGGCGTTTTTTCCACGGCTGGTCCGTGGGCTCGTGGTGCTGGCGATGCCCCACCCGCTGCGGGTCCGCCATGAGATGGTGGCCAGCCCACGACGCCAGGGCCTCTCGGGCCGGCATCTGATCACGTTCCAGCTGCCGTGGCGTCCAGAGCGGCAGCTGGTCGCCGACGACGGCGCTTATGTGGGGCAGCTGTTGCGGTTGTGGGGCGGTCCGGGCTATCCCGACGCCGAGATGGAGCGCCGCTATCGTGAAGCGATCCGCATCCCCGGGGTTGCGCACAGTTCCATGGAGTACCACCGGTGGGTATTCCGGTCGCTGTTCCGGCCGGACGGTGCCCGTTTTGCAGCGGCGCTGCGCCGCGAGTCGGTGACCGCGCCGACGTTGCAGCTACACGGTCGCCTCGACCGGTGCATGCTGGCGTCCACCGCGCAGGGTTCCGGACGTTATGTCAGCGGTCCCTACACCTGGAAGCTGCTGGACGGGGTGGGGCACTTCCTGCCGGAGGAGGCACCGGCCGTCATCACCGATGAGATCCTCACCTGGCTCGCACATCAGGAGACCGGGGTTCAAAAACGGGCACAGAATACTGTTCTGGACCAATCTGCCAGTCGCAGTCCTACCCCCTAGGGTCTGTCCGATGGATATTGCAGGCCCTAGTCGCAGCCCTGGGTGCTGACAGCGGCGGTCGCGACGCGGCCGGCGTTCGCCGAGGCGTCCACCTCTGCGCTGGTCAGCGCATACCCGGTCTCCGAGTCGTTCGTCGCGGCGGCGAACACGACTCCGAAGACAGTTCCCGTCTCGGACAGCAGTGGTCCGCCCGAATTACCCGGCAGCACCTGGCCGCGGACGGCGTAGATGTCACGCAGCACCGTGCCCTGTGAGTAGATGTTGGGTGCTTTGGCGGTCTGCCGGTTGCGGATGCGTGCCGCCGCGGTCGTGTAGGGGCCGTCCTGCGGGTAACCTGCGACAACCGCATCGTCCCCCGCATGGCCCGCCGGGTTGGCCTGGAAGGCCAGCGGCGTCCGATGCAACCCGGGCACGTACAGAACCGCGATGTCGGTGTCCGGGTTGAACAACACCACCCTGGCCGCCATCATGGTGTTGCCGACTTCGACCTGCGGCCGCGGCACTCCGGCGACAACATGGGCGTTCGTCATCACCCGCTCCGGGGCGTAGACGAACCCGGAGCCCTCGACCTGTTTGGAACATGAGGGCGCGACACCCCGGACCTTCAGGATGCTGGCAGACGCCGCCTGCACGCCGGTGGTGGTGGCAGCCTGTGCGTCCGGTGGTTCGACCGGGATGATCCGGCCGCCGCCGAGGCTGGCGAAGACTTCCGGGAAGCCCTTCTGGTCGGCAAGCTGGCGGAGGTCCGCGAAGGCATTACGAAAAGTGTCCGGCATGGCCCCGTCGACGGTCCTCAGCACCGCTGATCGGCGGACAAGTTCGGCCAGCGAGCTGAACGGGGATCGGTCGATGGCCGTCGCCAGGAGCCAAGCCACCAGCAACACCGAGATCCCCGAAAGCAACGCGCCGGCTACCGAGTCGACGGTCTGGCCGGGGCGCCAGGTGAGCCGGTTGCGCAGCGCAGCACCGATGGCGGTGGCGGCGATCTGCCCGATCAGGGCGAGTACGAGGACGACCAGGATGCCGACGACGGCACCGTTGGTCTCGGCTCCGATCAGCCGCGCGAACGGCGCAGCGATGTTCGCGCCCAGCACGCCGCCACCGAGAAAACCGACGAAGGACAGTGCCCCGACGACGAAGCCCTGCCGGTAGCCGGACACGCCAAAGACAATCACCGCAACGAGCAGGATGATGTCGAGCATGTCGAACATGTCTGGCGGCCTGCTATCCGTTAGCTGATTGTTAGTGTGCCACGCATGTTCGGGTGGATCGTGCAGACGAACGGGTACTGCCCGGGTTGATCCACTGTAAATGTCACCGATCGCGGTGTATCCGTCGAGGCGTAGTTGGTTCGGGCGGCCGGAATCGTCGGGATCACGAAGTTGTGCAGCGGAGAGCCGCGTTCGACGGTCAGGTTCACCGTGATTTTTCCGGGTTTCGCGATCAGTGTTGAGGGCGAGAACTCAAGCGATGCGGTGCCCACGACGTCGAAGATCTGGACACCATTTTCGATCTTCGGTGTGACGCTCAGTGTGGCCGTGGCCGTACCGGCTGCACTGGCCGAACCGGCCGGCTGGTCGCTTCCGCAGCCGCTGAGGCTGAGGCTGAGGAGCAGCGCCGCAAGGACGACGCTGATCGCAGCGCGACCAACGCTCGGTCCCATCCGGATGCCGGCCGGACGCCTACCGGGCACATCGGATCGGGGCTGCGGGCGCCGGGAACTGCGCGGGCCCGTCGTTGCGCTCATGCTTGCCTCCGGTCATTCATCGAGCTGCCTGACCGTATCGCCCGGGTGCGCACTCATTCGGAGTCACCCGTCGGTTCCGGCGCCCGACTGGCGGTGGGCACTGCGGTGGGCACTGCGGGTGGGCACTGACATGACAGGTGCGGGAGCCTCGACCTGCTCGGCCGGGAGCCATGGGCGCTCCCAGCCGCCCATCCGCAACAGCGCGTCGAGCAGTCCGCCGGTGAAGCCCCAGATGAACATGTCGTGGGCGCGGAATGCCGGGCCCAGATAGCCGGTTCGCGCGTGATGGACCAGCAGCCGGTTCGCCGGATCCGCGAGTGTCGCTACGGGTACCCGCGCGACCGACGACGTCTCGTTCGGGTCCATCGCCGCCACCGGGCACGGCGTGTGCCACCACGCCAGTACCGGCGTGACCAGGAAGTGGCTGGGCGGCAGGTAGAGCGCGGGGCCGGTAGCCACCACCCGGACACACTTCGGGTCCAGTCCGACCTCCTCGTGTGCCTCCCGCAGCGCGGTGGCGGCCGGGGAGACGTCGGTGGGGTCGGTGGCGCCGCCGGGGAACGCCGGCTGGCCACCGTGGCTGCGTAGATCGGGCGCACGCTGGATGAGCAGGATGTCCGCCCCGTTCGGGCCGTCTGCGAGCACCATGAGGACGGCCGCCGGCCGGGCGTCGCCCGCAGCCGGTGCCCGGGCGCGGGAGAGATCGTCGGGACGGGCCGCACTGAGGGCTTCGGCCAGGTCGGTGAGCCAGCCAGGCTGGTCAGGCCCGGCCGGCACAGCGGGCCGGCCGAGCTCGACGGAGCGTTCCGGCGCGGCACCCCCGGCGGCCGGCCGTGCGGTCGGAACACCCCGAGGGCCCGGTGCCGGTCGGGGAGTTTCGGATCTGTCCGGATGCGGTCCGGTGCTCAACTGAGGGCTGCTCAACTGACCGCTTCGACGGCCCCGCGGACGAGCCGCGCGGCGTCCTGCGGGGTGGTCGGGCCGAGGCCGAACGAGGGGCACAGACGGGCGACACCGCACGCTCCACATGCAGGGCGGCGGGAGTGGCAGATCCGTCGACCATGAAAGATCATCCGATCGGAGGCGATCGTGTAGTCGCGCCGCTCGAGGAGTTCGGCGAGGTCGCTCTCGACCTTGACCGGGTCGGTGTTGGCGGTGAGGCCGAACCTGCGGGACAGGCGCCCGACGTGGGTGTCCACCGTGATCCCGGGTATGTCGAAGGCATGTCCGAGTACCACGTTGGCGGTCTTGCGACCAACACCGGGCAGGGTCACGAGGTCGTCGAGGCGGCCGGGCACGGTGCCGGCGAAACGGTCGACCAGAGCGGCGCCGATGCCGATGATCGAATGTGTCTTCGCTCGGAAGAAGCCGGTCGGCCGCAGGACGGCTTCGAGCTCCGCGCGGTCCGCCCCGGCGTAGTCGCCGGCGCTGCGATACCGCGCGAACACGGTCGGCGTCACCTCGTTGACCTTCTTGTCCGTGCACTGCGCGGACAGGACCGTGGCGACGAGGAGTTCGAGCGGGTTGCCGAAGTTCAGCGCGATCCGGGCATCCGGGTGGAGTTCACCGAGCATCCGGACGATCTTACGGGCTCGGCGTGTCCGCGCCAGCGGGCTTTCCGTGGCGGTGTCGACGACGGCGGGCACGTTCCCAGGGTAGCGGGCGAGCCGATCACACCAGCCGTCGGTCGGCGTGGCGGATGTGTCCAATGTCGCAGGACACATCCAGACCCCACGTGTTGGTTACGCACAGTCGTCCGTCACCATAGTGCCCGCCATGTTTCTGATTGCCGCGATCTCCTTCCCCCTCGTGCTGCTCGCCCTGCTGCTGGCCATGGAGCGGGTCGAGCGCCCCCTGCGTGCCGCCGATACGGGGCAGGGCTTGGAGGGCTTCCTTGACAACGCCCGGCCGGACGAGGTGAGCACCTTCGTCTCCCAGGGTCTTCCGGTGGCGCTGGAGCGCTACCGCCGACGTTTGCGGCGATCGCCGCCGGGTAAACATCGAGCGGTGTGAAGGTGGCCCACATTTGGACTTCTGTTGATTTTTCTCGTTTTTCTGACTACAGAGCGTTATGCATCCTCTCGGTGTGTGCCTGTATCGGCGCATGATCCTGGCTGCGGGCGGGCTGGTCGAGCCTGAAATACCCCGATTGGGCGGACCTGTTCAAGACCCGACAGCCTGTCACGGCTTTCAGGTCGTGCCCTTTGGCTCCACTCCTGGCATGCTCGGACGCCGTGGACGATCTGCTTGCCCGTGTTCCCATGTTTGCCGGCCTATCCGAACAGGATCGGCAGGCCCTTAATGATCATCTCGAACGCCAGAATGTTACCCGAGGCGACGTTCTGTTTCGCGAAGGTGAAACCGGAGATCGCGTTTTCGTCATCCTCGCAGGAAAGGTCAAGATCGGACGCGCCGCACCCGACGGCCGTGAGAACCTCCTGATGGTGATGGGTCCCGGGGACCTCTTCGGTGAACTGTCGTTGTTCGATCCGGGCCCTCGCACGGCCAGCGCGACCGCGGTGACCGACGCATCGTTGGTCTCCCTGGAGCACACCGCGCTGCGGCCGTGGCTGGCCACCCGCCCCGAGGCGGCGTCGCTGCTGCTTCGGGTACTGGCACAACGCCTGCGGCGAACCAACGACTCCATGGCCGACATGGTGTTCACCGACGTGCCTGGACGAGTGGCCAAGGCCCTTCTTGATCTGGCTGAACGGTTCGGCGAACCGGCTCAGCCAGGCAACGAGGCGGCCGGGGTCCGCGTCGAGCACGGCCTCACCCAGGAGGAGCTCGCCCAACTGGTCGGGGCGTCCCGCGAAACGGTCAACAAGGCGCTGGCGGATTTCGCCACCCGCGGTTGGCTGCGGCTGGACTCCCGTGCGGTCGTTCTGCTTGACCGGGAACGGCTCGCCCGGCGCGCTCGCTAGATCCGGCCTGAAGGGGGCACAGGCCGGCCCGCATCCCACACCAGCGGGTCCAGACAGCGCACCTGTGCGCTGTCTGGACCCGCCTTGACACCTGAGCTGTTTTTACACCTGAGTCGTCGTGAGACCCGAGCTGCCGGGTGACCGCACCGCTTCGAGATCGGTCCGATCCGACACTTTGCGCTTGATCCACCACTGTGTACCCGAGCTGCTGCTTTGAGCGCCTCTGTTGCCGGTAGCGCTACGCTTGTCCGCTCGGCTCCGCGGCCAGTCTGGGGATGATCGGTGGGGACGTCGGGGGTATGGCCAGCGGCGCCGTCGGCGGCCCGGTCGGTTGCCCGGCTGCCTGCCCGGC
>NZ_CAUVXO010000003.1:11615-16448 GCF_963555865.1 Protofrankia sp. Cr1 | reverse complement strand
CCGGGCGCAACGGGCGCAACGGGCGCAACGGTTGGAACCGCGGCGAGCAGGCGGCGGGTCTGCGGGACCTCACTCACCGCGCCTGTCGCGGTCGCCGCGTCCAGCGCCTTCTCGTAGGCGGCCCGGGCCTCAGCGGGTTTCCCGCTGGCGACCAGCGCGGTGCCCAGCGCCCGCCAGGCCAGCACCTGGGCGCGGACGTCCTCCGCCTCCACCTCGACCGCTCGCCGGGCAATGGCCAGCGCCTCGGCCGGCCTGCCGGCGTCGAGGAGGGTGCCGGCGAGGTGAGCGTAGGCCTGCCGGCGTGGGAACAGCAGGGTCGCCGGTTCCCCGGCGGCCAGTGCCTCCTCCAGCAGGCTGATCGACTCCTGTAGTCGCCCGCGGGCCCGGGCGACCTGGGCGACCAGTACCTTCGCCCCCAGCTGCGCGTGGGGTTGCAGCTCAAGACCGTCGAGGGTTTCCTGGGCGAGGGACGCGGCCTGCTCGGCCGAGTCGATGAGCCCGGCGTCGAGCCGGGTCAGCCCCAGCAGGACCAGAGCCAGCGCACCCACGACCGCGTGGCGGCCCATGTTCGCGGCGGCATGAGCGTCTTCCAGGTGGGCCGCGCCGCGTTCCGGGTCGCCCGCGCCGCGGGCGGCGAGCCCCTTGGCCACAAGGGTGAGTGCGGCTCCCCAGGTGTCGCCGGTGGCGTGGAACAACTCCGCCGCGCGCTCGGCCCCAGCTTCGGCCTCGGCGACGTCCCCGAGTTCGGCGGCGGCGACCGCGTCGATGGTCAGACATACGGCCAGGCCCCATCGTTCGCCCAGCGCCTCGGCCATCTCGATCAGCTCACGCGAGATCTGGCGGGCCCGGCTGAGTTGACCTGACAACAGCCAGACCAGCGCTTCGGTACCGGCGCACCAACCCAGGCCGCCGGTGTCGTCCAACCGCCTGAAGACCTCGGAGGCGTCCCGCAGGTGTTGCTCGGCATTCGGGTAGTCCCCGCGGGTGGTCGCGCTCCAGGCGAGGTGCTGGAGGGCCCAGCCGACCCCGCGTGGGTCGCCGACCCGGCGGGCCAGGGTCAGCGCATCGGTGAACCGCTTCTCGGCGTGGCGCACCCGGCCGGCGGCGTACTCCACCAGGCCGAGCTGGCGCAGGGTCGCCGCCACCAGCCGGTCGCTGCCGGCGAGCTGGGCCTGTTCCAATGCGGTGACCAGCGCGGTCGCGGCCTGCTCGTCCCGACCCTGTTTGTGTCGGAGATCGCCCAGGACGCGGTACGCGGCCGCCCGAAGCTCCGGTGTGGTGACCCGGAGCGCGGGCCGAAGGGTGCGTTCAGCCTCGTCCAGCCGGCGCAGCGATGCCAGCGCCTCGGCGTGCAGCACGACTGCCCCGAGATCGTCGAGCTCGCTGATGACACCACGGCCGAGCCGGCGGGCGCTCGTGATCAGATCGCTGGCGCCGCGATGGTCGTCGCGGGCCAACGCCGAGCGGGCGACCCGTACCAGGGCGTGGAATCCGGGTTCGCGAGCCGACCACGCGGGGTCCGTCGGGGCAAGCGCCATCGATGCGGCCAGGTCGTGCGCGCGTTCGGCGTGGTGTCCGACAAAGGCCGCGACTTCGGCCTCGGAACCGTTGAGGAACTCCACCCCCCATTGCGCGGCCGCTGCGTGCCGGCGGGCTCGTTCGACCTTGGGTAGGCCGGCGTAGGCCACGTCGCGGGCCATCGGATGGACGAACGTCCACAACGGCTCCGCGGGATGCGCGGGCCGCAGGAGCTGGCGTTCGGCGAGGGTTGCCAGGGCACGGTGGACCTGGTCGCTGCGGCGGTCCTCCAGCGCGGGCAGCGCGTCCGCCGGGAACCGGCTGCCGAGCACCGACGCGGACCGTAGGACGGCCTTCGCGATCGGGTCCAGGTCGTCGATGCGGGCGGCCAGAACCGACTGCACCCCGGCCGGCAAGGTGGTCTCCGGCAGGGATCCCTCAAGGACCCAGGAGGACGGCTCGATGCCCGCCGCCTGGCGCCGGCGCGTCCGTTGCACGGTGGAACCCGATGCGTCGAGTTCCTCGGGGCGGACCGACACCGGGTCCGCGCCCTGTGGACCCCGGTGCAGCACACCGCGGTCCACCAGCAGGTTCAGGAGCTCGGTGAGGAAGAACGGGTTGCCGTGCACCCGCCCGAGCAGTGCGGCGCGGGCGTCCTTGCTCAGTTCGGCGCCGCCGAGGTAGTCGCGCAGCAGTCTCGCCGCGGCGGCCTCCGGCAGCGGCGCCAAGGCGAGCAGCTCCGGGTTGGGCAGCCCGGTCAGGGGCGGGGCCTCACGGTCGAGCAGGACGAGCAGGATCGGTCCGCGCAACCGGCTGGCGAAACGCCGTAATCCCTGCCACAGCGCGGTTGTCGCCCACTCCAGATCATCCAGGATGATCATCAGTGGGCCGTCGTCGGACAATCCCCCGAGCAGCACGGCGACGTCGTCGACGATCGCGTCGACAGCCCGGACGGCGGGATTGTCAGGACGACCGTCGCGGCCCGCCGGATCACCCGGCGGGGTGTCCGGCGTGACCGTTGAGCGGCCCTCGGGCGGGACGCCCAGCAGGGCGAGCAGCTTGTCCGCGATACCGCCGGGGATGCGGGTGCGCGCGGCCGGGTGCTCCAGGCGGCTGACGGTACGCCGGACCCGTTCGGCGACCCGGTCCGGGCTGTCGCCCTCGCCGACCCCGGATGCCGTCCGCACGATGTCCATCAACGGCGCGAGGTCACGCCCGTCGCCGTGCCGGACGGTGCGCCCCCACAGCACCCTTGCGTCGGGCGCAGCGCCCACCCGGCGGGCGACCTCCGCCGCGATACGGGTCTTGCCGATCCCGGCCTCACCGGTGACGATCACCGTCCGCGGCTGGCCGTGGGTGACGACGTCTCGGAAGGCGGACACGAGCACCGTGAGTTCCTGGTCGCGGCCGGTGAACGGGGCATCGTCACCGTGACCGGGCCGGGCGACGTTCGACGGCCGCAGGCTGACCAGCTCGTAGGCCGGGACGGGTTCGCGCTTGCCCTTGAGCTTCAGCGCCGGCAGCCCCCGCCAGGTTGCCACCGAGGTGGTGGCGACCACGGTGTGGTGCCCGGCGTACACGGCGCCGACCGCCGCCGCGTCGGACAGCCGGGCGGCGGTGTTGACGGTGTCGCCGATCACCGTGTAGCTCAGGGACGCCTGGATGCCGGCCAGCACCTCGCCGGTGTTGATCCCGACCCGCAGGCCGAGATGGCGCCCGCCCCCGGCTTCGTCGGTGACCAGCCGGCGGACGGTCTCCTGCATGGCGGCGGCTGCGCGGACGGCCCGCTCCGGATCGTCCTCGTGCGCGGTCGGCGCGCCGAACACGGCCATGATGCCGTCGCCGGTGAGATTGTCGACCCGTCCGCCGACCTCGGCGACATCGCGGGCGAGCGCGGCGAGCACCCGGTCAGTGACCTCGCCGACCCGCTCGGGGTCGAGATCCTCGGCCCACGCGGTGAAGTCCGAGAGGTCACCGAACAGGACGGTGACCACCCGGCGCTCGGCGCCCTCGTCCGCACCCAGGCCGTTTTCGGTCTGGAGGGGCAACCCGCAGTGGAAGCAGAAGCGCCCGCCGGGGACGGTGGGTGTGCCGCAGCGCGGGCAGCGCAAGGTTCCGGCGATGGGCGATGTGATCATCGGCGCGCCCTGCGGCCGGGGCATGGCAACAGCATCGAGCCGGCTCGCCCGGTATGCGGGTGTTGCCGGTATCGCGTCCAGAGTCGAGACATTCTGGCGCGGTCGGACAAATGCAGAGCGTTACGCACGGGTAGTCGCCTCCCGGCCGCGAGCATAAGCCAACCGGACGAGATCCTCTGTTCTTGCTGATCTTAACTGCTTTCGGATGGCCGGGGAGCTACCTGGGATGTCCGGAAGAAGTCGTGTTCTGCTTCGTACAGTGATAATTCGGCTACCTCAACAGGACGGTCGGGACGGCGGGCGCAGATACTCGACCTGGGCGCGCACCGAGAGCTCAGCCGCCGACCACAGCGCGGGGTCCACGTCGGCGTAGACCCGACGGACGATCTCCGGGGCCGTTGCGTCGCCTGCCTCGAGCGCCGCGCGGACCGCCTGCAGGCGGGCCTCCCGGTGCGTGAGGTAGGCCTCGGCCACTCGCCCAGCCGATGCCAGTTCGGGCCCGTGACCAGGAAGGACCATGGCGTCGCCCAGTTCGCGCAGGCGCCGGAGGCTCGCCAGGTAGTCGCCCAGTCGGCCGTCGGGATGTGCCACCACGGTAGTGCCCCGGCCGAGGATCGTATCGCCGGTGAGAACCGAGACTCCGTCGTCGGTCGGGCCGGGGCCGGCTGGGGCGGCGCGGTGGTCGCCGGTGAGGACGAACGACAGCGAATCGCTGGTGTGCCCCGGCGTCCCCAGCACGCGGATCTCCACGCCGGCAGCCACGATCACGTCACCTGCGGCCAGCCCCTCGTCGCCGAGTCGGTGCGTGACGTCCAGGGCGCGCACCGGAGCATTTGTCAGGTCGTGCAGCGGTGCCGCGCCCTCACTGTGGTCACGATGGCCATGGGTCAGCAGGATCATGTCAACGGGTCCCGCCGCGACGATCGCGTCGAGGTGCCGCGGGTCGGATGGGCCGGGGTCGACGACCACAGCGCCGGTGGCCCCGGGGGCACGCAGGATCCAGGTGTTCGTGCCGTCCAGCGTCATCGGGCCCGGGTTGGGTGCGAGCAGCACGGCCGCGAGCGCCGTCACCTGCCGGGGCAGGCCTTGCCGGGGCATGACCTGCGGAGGCATGACCTGCGGAGGCATCGCCGGTCCGGACGGCACCGCAGCCACCACCCGTCCGCGATCGTCAGCC
>NZ_CAUVXO010000003.1:3447-10984 GCF_963555865.1 Protofrankia sp. Cr1 | reverse complement strand
GGCAGCCGTCAGGACCGCCTCGACGCTGTCGTAACCGACCAGCTCGCCGAGGGTGTACGCAGTTGGTGGCATGAGGTTCAGCCGGTCCGCGATGAATTCCTCGAGCGCCGCCGCCGGCGACGTCCACAGCAACCGGTCGGACTCGCCGGGGATCTGGCGGGTCCGCTGTGTGGCCGGCATCGCCGCGACGAAGAACCAGGTGTCGTACCGGCGGGGTTCGACCTCGGGCGTGATCCAGCGTGCCCACGGACGGATCAGGTCGACTCGCACGCCGAGACCGCGGCGGGCCAGCACGGCGGCGAGGTTGGTAGTTCTGCTCTCCAGAGCGACGCGGTCAGCCTCCCAGCTCGGGTCGCTGACGTCGGCGGATGTGCCCCCGTCCGGTCCCGCGAGCAGGACACCGCTCTCCTCGAACGTCTCGCGTACCGCCGCGCAGACCAGTGCCCGGGCCAGCGCAGGTTCGGCCCCGGGCGGCAATGTCGCCTCCGCAGCGCCGAATCGGTCCAGCTTGGCGTCGCCGTCCGCCTGGTCGACCGTCCCGCCCGGAAAGACGTACATGCCGGCGGCAAAGGCCATCGTGGACACCCTGCGCAGCAGGCAGATCTCGACCCCGCAGGCG
This sequence comes from Protofrankia sp. Cr1, assembly GCF_963555865.1. NCBI lineage: Bacteria > Bacillati > Actinomycetota > Actinomycetes > Frankiales > Frankiaceae > Protofrankia > Protofrankia sp. Cr1. The sequence goes on along the minus strand of NZ_CAUVXO010000003.1, from coordinate 10,365 downwards.
CCCGGCCCGCCGCGGGCGGGACGCAGGAGTACCACCGTGGCGGCGGCGCGGGCAGGTGCCGGTGTGTCGAGACCGGGGCGGTAGGACCGCGCCGCTTCGACGAGGCTGGCCGGCAGCCGCTGGGGCAGGCGCCGGAGCTCGTCCTCGGTCACTCCGTTCGTCGGATCCGCCATTCGTCAGATGTTAGAACAGATGGTGGCGACCAGCTCGATCTCGACCGGGGCGCCCAGCGGCAGGACGGCCACGCCCACGGCGGAGCGAGCATGGCGTCCGGCTTCGCCGAACAGTGCCGCGAGCAGCTCGCTCGCGCCGTTGACCACCGCCGGTTGGCCGGTGAAGGCGCGCACGCTGGAGACGAAGCCGACGACCTTGACGATTCCGCTGATGGCGTCGAGACCGCCGGCCACCGCGGCCGCGGCCGCAAGCGCGTTCAGCGCGCAGACGCGGGCCAGCTCGGCGGCGCGCTCGGGGGTGATCAGGCCGCCGTCGACCACTGCGCCGACCGGGCCGTGGTCGGTGAGCGTGCCGTCCACCAGCGGCAGTTGCCCGGCTGTCCACACCAGATCGCCGTGGCGACGGGCCGGCACGTACGCGCCCGCCGGCACGGGTACCGCTGGCAGCGCCAGGCCGAGCGCGGCCAGACGCTGCGACGGGGTGGCCGCTGCGGCGTCCGCGGGCGTCATCTCGCCGAGGCGTTCGTGGGGCGCTTGAAGTAGGCGACCAGGCTCTCCGGGTTGGGGCCGGGCACGACCTGGACGAGCTCCCAACCGTCCGTCCCCCAGCTGTCGAGGATCTGCTTGGTCATGTGGATCAGTAGCGGGGCTGTCGCGTACTCCCAGGTCGTCATGACACGAGACCTTAATGGTCTATCGCCGGGACATGGCGGAACGTAGCGGCGGACATGAGGTCCGAGCGCCACGCATCCGTCGTGCATCCGTCGTGCATCCGCCTGCATCCGCCGGGAAGGGGCCGGCCAGGCCGGGTACGGTCGTCGGTGTGACGCCGCAGGACACCGTGCCGCCGGACACCGTGCCGCCGGATGCCGTGCCGCCGGAGGTCGCCCGAGGGCCGTGGTCGTGCCGCCTGCATGTGGTCACCGGCAAGGGTGGTACCGGCAAGACGACCGCCGCCGGCGCGCTCGCGGTTGCCCTCGCCACCGGCGGTCGGCGGGTGCTGCTCACCGAGGTCGAGGGGCGTCAGCAGATCGCGCAGCTGTTCGACACCCCGCCGCTGCCCTACGCCGAGCGTAAGGTGGCAAGCGCTCCCGGTGGCGGTGAGGTGTTCGCGCTCGCCATCGACGCGGAAGAGGCGCTGCTGGAATACCTGGAGATGTTCTACAACCTGCGCCGCGCAGGCAAGGCGCTTGGCAAGATCGGCGCCATCGACTTCGCCACCACGATCGCGCCCGGGGTCCGCGATGTGCTGCTCACCGGCAAGGTGAAGGAAGCGGTGAACCGTCCGGACGCGACCCGTTCCGGCGGCAAGGCATATGACGCCGTCGTTCTTGACGCGCCGCCGACCGGTCGGATCGCCGGTTTCTCAACGTGAGCGCAGAGGTTGCCGGACTGGCAAAGGTGGGTCCGATCCGTACCCAGGCCGACAGCGTGATGGCGGTGATGCGATCCGCTACCACAGCCGTGCACTTCGTCACCCTGCTCGAGGAGATGCCGATCCAGGAGACGGTGGACGGGGTCGCCGAGTTGAAAACCGCGGGCCTCGCGGTCGGTGGCGTTATCGTGAACATGATCCGGAAGCCGTTACTGGCGGCCGAGGACATCGAGCGGGCCGGCACCGATAAATTGGATCTTGAGGAACTGGCGGCGGGCGTGAAGGAGGCCGGCATTCTGCCGAGCGCCGAGCTGATCGGCGCTCTCGCGACCGAGGCGGCCCAGCACGCGCGCCGGGTGCGGCTGGAGACGGCCGAACGGGCTGAAGTCGAGGCGCTGGGCCGTCCCGTCTACGAGCTGCCCCTGGTTGCCGATGGAGTGGATGTCGGTGTGATCTACCAGTTTGCCGAGCTGCTGCGCACACAGCGGATGGTCGGATAACGCGGATGGATGGGATGAGCGGGACGCACAGGCAGCCCTCACAGCGGCCGTTGCCCGCGCCGCCGCTGCCGGTACCGCCGTTGGATGTCGATGCGATGCTTGACAGTGAGAAGATCATTGTTTGCTGCGGATCGGGTGGCGTCGGGAAGACCACCATCGCCGCGGCGCTGGCCCTGCGCGCGGCGGAACAGGGCCGCCAGGTGGTCGTCCTGACGATCGACCCGGCGCGTCGATTGGCACAGTCCATGGGCCTGACGGAGTTGGACAACATTCCGCGGGAGGTCGCCGGGGTCGACCGATCGGCCGGTGGCCGCCTCGACGCGATGATGCTCGACATGAAAAGGACGTTTGATGAGATCGTCCTGGTCCACGCAACTCCGGAGCGGGCCCGGCAGCTGCTCGACAATCCATTTTACCAGTCGTTGTCGTCATCCTTTGCCGGCACCCAGGAATACATGGCGATGGAGAAGCTCGGCCAGTTGGACGCGACGGGAGACTGGGATCTCATCGTCGTCGACACCCCGCCGACCCGGTCGGCTCTGGACTTCCTCGACGCGCCCACCCGGCTGGGAGCATTTCTGGACGGTCGACTGCTCCGCCTGTTGCTCGCCCCGGCGAAGGCCGGGGGGAAGATGTACCTGAAAGTCGTCGGGGTCGGGCTCGGCGTGTTCGGCAAGATCCTGACCAGGATTGTCGGTGCGCAGCTCCTGGCGGATGTCAGTCAGTTCGTGGCGGCCATGGAAACCATGTTCGGCGGTTTTCGCCAGCGCGCCGAGCAGACATACCAGTTGTTGGGCGCGCCCGGCACCTCATTTGTCGTGGTCGCCGCGCCCGAGGCTGCCGCCCTGCGGGAGGCGTCCTACTTTGTCGACCGGCTGGATTCGGACGGAATGCCGCTGGCGGGCCTCGTCATCAATCGGGTTCACCCGGTGCGCCGCGGGGCCCGCGGGCTGACCGTGGAACGCAGCCTCGCCGCGGCGGAAACACTTGTCGAGCACGCCGAGCATCCGCTGGCAGCGGCGGTATTGCGGGTCCACGCGGAAAGAGTACGGCTGTCCACTCGCGAGAACCGGTTGCGCGAGCGTTTCACCAGCGCGCATCCTGACACGCCGCTGGTCGAGGTCGATGCGCTCGCCGGAGATGTTCACGATCTTGCTGGACTACGCGAGGTCGGTGCCGCGCTCGTCGGGGAGTACGTTCTCCACCATGCCGGCTGACCTGATCAAGGGCCGGCGATAGCGGACGCGGCGTCGCAGGACGGAGGCTGAAGTCCCCGGAACGCTGTCGGGCCAAAGGGCGCGCGACGATCGTCAGATCGCGCGCCCGGAGGCTGAAGTCCCCGGAACGCTGTCGGGCCTCCCGGGACGCCGTCATCGAGAAGTTGTCTCTTCGGGGGCGTCGCCATCCCGCGCACCTCACCGGGGTGTGATAATGAGGTGCGAGGGACGAGTCGGAGGCTGGATCGTCAGACTGGGGGCTAGGGTCCGTCCGATGGATATTGGTCGATGTGGGCGATGATCCAGAAGGCGGCCCGCGAGGCGGAGGAGGAGCCGATAGTGGTGTTCTATCGGTGACGACGACAACGTGGCGGGGCGCCTTCTGGGCATTGATCCGCGTGATCGAAGATCCATCGGACAGACCCTAAGTGCGGACGGTCCTAACCCGCGGAGGCGGTCCCATGATGGGCACGCGCGTCTGCGAGCAGCTTCCGCCAGGACGCGACATCGGGCCGCCGCCGCAGAAGTGCGCGGCGTTCCCGTTCAGTCATGCCGCCCCAGACTCCGAATTCGACTCGGTTGTCAAGGGCGTCGGCGAGGCATTCGGTCCGAACGACGCATCCAAAGCAACGGGTTTTCACCCGATTCTGCGCGGCACCCTGGACGAAGAGATCGTCGGGGTCCAGATCGCGGCAGGCCGCGTTCGCTGTCCAGTCGCCGTCGACGGTCGAGCCGATCAGCTGGGTTGTGCTGGCACGTCGTGCGGCACTGGTGCGGGTAGCCAGGCTGCTGGTCATGCCACCTGCCTTTCTTCTCGAGTCCGGGTCAGGGGGCCCGTGCGGGTGGTGACGTGGCTTCGCCCGAAACCGTACGGAGCGCCCTTGCCACGGCACAGACCCCACACGGGTGGTTGTCCAAATGACCCGTCCGGGCCATTGATCCGGGTCGCGAATGTGGTGCGTTCTGTCACTGGTTCGTGTCGTCCGCGTGACAGTCACGTGTCTGGCGGCTGGGGTCATAGGCTTGTGCCGATTGCGCGGCCGAGTGGTCGCGAGGGGGGCCCGTTTGGAGGTTCCCGGACGTGACAGCGACGACGGAGTCACACCGTCGGTATCCGGAGCCTCCGGCCGGTTCCGGTCGTTCCGGCACCGCCAGGCGCGGCGCACCCGCCGGCGGTCGCATGCCGGCGAGGCCCCGGACGCTTCGGTCGCGGGTCCGGACAGCTGTCGGCCGGGCCGCGCGATTCGTGATCATCGCTGGGCTGGCCGGCGTCCTGCTTGCCTTCGTGGCGGTGCCGTTCGCGGCTCTGGTGGGTCTGACGGCCAAGGGCGGGGCCGACTCGTTCCTGGAGCTGCCGGCGAATCTCACCGTTCCGCCGTTGCCCCAGGCCTCTCGCATGCTGGATTCCCAGGGAAATGTGATCGGGTACCTGCGGGGTGAGCAGGACCGGGAGATCGTGGCACTTGACCAGGTGCCGATGGTGATGCGTCAGGCAATCATCGACATTGAGGACTCCCGTTTCTACGAACACACCGGCCTTGATTACAAGGGATTGATCCGGGCCTATGTAACCAACCAGGAATCCGGTTCGGTCACGCAGGGTGGCTCCACTCTTACGCAGCAGTACGTGAAGAACGTCCTGCTCCAGGCCGCGACCACCAGGGAGACGAAAGAGGCCGCGACCGAACAAACGGTCAAGCGAAAGCTTCGTGAAGCGCGTTACGCGTTGTACCTCGAGGACCACCTGAACAAGGATCAGATTCTCGAACGGTATCTGAACATAGCGTACTTCGGGGACGGCGCCTACGGTGTGCAGACCGCGGCGAAACATTACTTCAACGTGGACGTGAGTCAGCTCACCCTCCCGCAGGCGGCAGTGCTGGCCGGCCTGGTGAAGAATCCCACGGCCTATAATCCGGTGCTGCATCCGCAGGCTGCGACCGTCCGCCGTGACATCGTCCTGGAGCGTATGCACGAACTCGGCCATCTCAGCGACGGCCAACTGAGCGAAACCCGGGCAATGCCCTTGAAGCTGAACCGCCCGCCCCAGGCGGTAGACCCCTGCCAGCTGTCGTCGGTTCCGTTCTTCTGTGCCTATGTCCGGCGCACCCTGCTCGCGGACGACCGGTTCGGCGCGACCCGGGCGGACCGTGAGCGGTTGTTGTTTGAAGGCGGTCTGACGATCCGTACCACGCTCAATCCGGTTGCCCAGGCCGCTGCGCAGAACGCCGTGACCGGGGTTCTGCCGCCGGGTAACCGGGTCGCCGCGGGTGTGGCGATGATCCAGCCTGGTACCGGAAAGGTGCTGGCGCTGGCCGTCAACCGGGTCTACGGACCGTCCTCGGACGGGCTGGCGCCGGATCGGACCACCGACTTCACCCACACAAAGCAGATCATTCCGCTCGAGGAGACCTCGTTCTCACCGGGGTCGACCTTCAAGGTCTTCACCCTGGCGGCGGCCATTGAGAAGGGGATGCCGCTGGGCACGACGTATTACTCGCCGGTGTGCTATCACTCGAATGTCTTCAACAATCCTCGGGCAGAGGGGAGCACGCGGGCGAGCCCCGCGGACTGCTTCGGCAACGCCGACCCCACCGAGGCCGGTCTGTACTCGATGACGACGGCAACCTGGCATTCGGTGAACACCTACTACATCCAGCTCGCGGAGAATGTCGGCATCCAGAACACCGCCGAGATGGCGCGCAGGCTCGGTGTGACGTCGTGCCGGGTGCAGGATCAGACGCCGACTCTCAGCCAGCGCTGCCCGTCCGGCGGTATCGGATCGCGCGACGGTTCGGCCGTCCTCGGTTCCAACGAGATCTCCACGATGGACCTGGCGACCGCCTACGCCACGCTCGCAGCTCGTGGCGTCCGCTGCGATCCACAACCGTTTGAATCGATTACTCAGCGGGTCGGAGGTACGGACCGGCCGGTCACCTACACGACGCCCCAGGCGTGCCGCCAGGTGCTCGCGCCGGACGTTGCGGACAAGGTCACCTCGGTACTGGAGGGGGTCATCCTGCACGGGACCGGGGCGAAAAACGCGCAGATCGGCAGACCTGCGGCCGGCAAGACCGGGACGGCGCAGGGCTTCAGTACCGCGTCGTTCGCCGGCTACATCCCGCAGCTCTCCGTCGCGGTGACCCTCGCGGACCCCCGGTCGCCCACGACCTACCCGCTGCGCAACGTGCAGGGCCTCAACCAGGTCTACGGCGGTGACCTGCCCGCCGCGGCGTGGGCGAGAACCATGCGCGGCACGATCGACGGGCTCAACCTGCCGGTCGCGGCCATGCCCGCTCCCGACGACAGCGAACCCAATCCACCCAAGGAGATGCTGCCCGATGTCGTCGGTCAGAACGTTCTTCTGGCGCGGGTGCTGTTGACCGCGCAGGGTTTCCGGGTGACGGTCCAGCAGGTCGACAACCCGGCGGCGGCGGGTACGGTGCTGGCGATGAATCCGTCGGGCGGCCAGGATGTCGAGGCTGGCTCGAACGTGGTGCTGATGGTCTCGCAGGGTCCTGACTCCCAGCCCCGATCGGACGGCGGCGCAACCTCAACCCTGTCGCCGGGCGCGGCGACGGTGCCCACTCAACAGCCCGCGACGGTGACTCCGAGCCCGACGCGCAGGCGAGGCAAGAGCCTCTTCGACGTGC
>NZ_CAUVXO010000003.1:1507-3037 GCF_963555865.1 Protofrankia sp. Cr1 | reverse complement strand
TCAGCCGGGCACGGACCAGGGCGGACACCCGGGATCCGTCCGCTCGCCCGGCCACCTCGGACTGCACAGCCTTCATCGCGGCACCCATCGCCTGCTGGCCGGAGAGGTCCTGCGCGGCGAGCACTCTCTCGATGATCAGAGTGAGCTCGTCGTCGCTCAACTGCTGGGGAAGGTAGCCGGCGAGGATCTCGCCCTCGTTCCGCTCCTGTTCGGCCTGGGCCGCACGCCCGGCTGCGGCGAACGCGTCCGCGGCTTCGCGCCGCTTGCGGACCTCGCGGGTGAGCACCTTCGCAACGTCGGCGTCGGACAGCTCCCGTGCGCTGCGACCGGCTACCTCCTCGTCCTTCACCGCGGCCATGGCCATCCGTAGGGTGGAGGTACGCAGCGCGTCCCGGGCCTTCATCGACGTGGTGAGATCCGCCCGCAGGCGATCCTTGAGTTCGCTCACGCGACCTGACCCTAACGCCTCCCGGGCGCCCTGGTGTTCACGATCGTCAGGCTGCCCGTGGCCGTCTGCCCGCGTGGCGCGGCGCGGAGAACGCCTGCAATGGGCGGAACCTGGGCCACACTGGTCCAATGACGAGTGTGCGACGGTTCTCCTCGGGGACGCTGCGAAGGGCCGCCGGGCGTGCGGCCACCGGGCTTGGCGTAGCAGGTGCGGTGAGCCTTGCCTACGCCGCAGGCTATGAGCGGACTGCCTACACGCTGCGCCGTCTGGTGGTGCCGGCGCTTGCTGACGGGGCCGGTCCGTTGCGCATTTTGCACATCTCCGACCTGCATATCACCCCCAAGCAGCGCGGAAAACTTGCGTGGATCTCGGACCTGGCCCGGCTGATGCCCGATCTCGTGGCCCTGACCGGTGACGTGCTGTCGCATCCGGATTCAGCGGAGCCGACCCTGGCGGCACTGTCCTCGATGTTCGGCTTTCCCGGTGTGTTCGTACCGGGGAACAACGATTATTTCGTGCCGACGCTGAAGAGCCCGCATCACTACTTTTCGTCGAAGGACGACACCATGCCGAAGGGGCCTCCGCTGAACTGGGCGGCGTTCGCCAAGACCCTGGCGGCCGACAGCGGATGGATCGACCTCACCAACTACCGGACTGTGATGCGCGTCGCCGGACGGCGGATCGACGTGCGTGGCGTCGACGACGCCAGGTTGTGCAGGGACGATGTGCCTTCAGTGCTCGGTGCCCGGGACGACGCCGATGTCGATCTGCGGCTGGGGCTGTCACACACTCCGGAGCCGCGGGTTCTGGACGCCTACACCGCCGACGGGGTGGCGCTGACCCTCTCGGGCCACACCCACGGCGGCCAGATCCGGGTGCCGTTCGCCGGGGCGCTGGTGACCAACTGCGGCATCGACCGGGCCCGTGTGCGCGGACTCTCCCGGTACGAGGCGGGCGGGCGGACGTCGTGGCTGCACGTGTCCGCTGGCCTGGGGACCTCGCCGTTCGCGCCGATTCGCTTCGCCTGCCGACCTGAGGCTACTTTGATCAGCCTCACCGCCGCGGCCTGAGCGCTGCCCGGC
>NZ_CAUVXO010000003.1:0-1160 GCF_963555865.1 Protofrankia sp. Cr1 | reverse complement strand
GCCCGCTGCCCGCTGCCCGCTGCCCGCTGCCCGTCGGTGGATCAGGTAGACTTCGTGATGGTCGCGGGGTGTGGCGCAGCTTGGTAGCGCGCTTCGTTCGGGACGAAGAGGTCGTGGGTTCGAATCCCGCCACCCCGACCATCTGTTCTCGCAGGTCATGAACCCGCCGGTGGAGGGTCTTCCTCGTTTTCGGGGTCCGGCTCAGGCTCGGAAGTCAGCGAAAAGTCAGCAGAGCCTGACAGTGCCGCTCGGAGCTGGTTGTCGTAGTCCTTCGGCTTGTGCGTGTACCGGTTGAGGGTCGTGGACGCCTGTTCGTGGCCGAGGACGCCTTGGACGACGTTCACTGGTACGCCACTGGAGATCAACCAGGTGGCGTAGGAGTGTCGGAGATCGTGAAACCGGAGCCCGCCCGATGCCTTGCGGGCAACGTGGGCGATCGCGTCACGTTCGGTGGTGAACTCCTTGGACCACTCCGTTCCGGTGGAGTCCGCCCACACAGCCTTGAACTTGTGCGGGCCGAGTTCGATCACTGTACCGAGCATGCCCGCTTTGACGAGCGCCGGCCGCCAGATACGTGACCGGAAGCTTGTCCGGCCGACGGGGCCGCCTGCGGTGTTGGTGAAGACGAGATCGGCGCGGCCGGCCGTGCCGCCCGCGGCCTTGCGATCGCGCAGCATCCCGACCAGGCCGGCCGGGATCGGGACCGTGCGTCGCCCCGCCTTGCTCTTCGGGAACGGCTTGGGTGTGATCTTTCCGGAGACCTCGACGAGGGTCTCGACGATGTGCAGCTCTGCCCCGTCGAGGTCAACCCGTCCCCAGCGCAGGCCGACGCATTCCCCCCAACGGAGCCCGCCGAGGCCGGCTGTCGCGACAAGCGGGCGGTACCTGCCGGGCACCACCGGTAGCAGCTTGGTGACCAGTTCCTCGCGCGTGATCGTGATATCCGAGGTTGCGGTCTTTCGTCGGCGGGGCACGCGGACCTCCTCACACGGGTTGAAGGCGATGAGCCGGGAATGGACGGCTGACTTCATCACTGCCGAAAGAAGGCGCAGACACTCGGCGACCGTCGCGCGGGACAGCCGTTTTCCGAGGTTGGTCACCCACTGTTGTGCTTCCTGGTGTTCGATGCTGCTGATCGGCCAGTCTCCCCACTTCGGGAG
>NZ_CAUVXO010000002.1:46906-58980 GCF_963555865.1 Protofrankia sp. Cr1 | reverse complement strand
GTTCACGCGTGACTGAGGCTTCGCCGGTTGGCACGTTGGCACGTTGGCACGTAGACAGGGAGGACAATCAGATGCGGACCAAAGGCGCCCTTCTCTGGGGTGTTGACCAGCCGTGGAGCATCGAGGAGATCGAGGTCGGTGACCCGCGATCCGGCGAGGTGCAGGTCCGGGTCGCAGCCACCGGCATATGCCACACCGACGCGCATCTGGCCAACGGCGACTTTCGGCTGCCGGCGTTCCCCGCACTCGGCGGGCATGAGGGCGCCGGCGTTGTCACGAAGGTGGGGCCGGGGGTCCGGGAGCTGGCCGTACGTGACCGTCCACGAGACGTTCACGATCAAGATCGATGATGACATCCCGCTGGACAAGGCGGCGCTGGTCGGCTGCTGTGTCACCACCGGTTGGGGTTCGGCCACGACCACGGCGAACGTCCGGCGGGGGACCCAGTTGTCGTCGTGGGAATCGGCGGGGTGGGCATCAACGCGGTCCAGGGAGCGGTGGCGGCCGGCGCGCACCGGGTCATCGCCGTCGATCCGATCGCGTTCAAACGGGAGGCCGCGCTCCGGTTCGGCGCGACCCACACGTTAGAGGTGGATGCAACCCGAGGGTCGAGATCCCGCGGCTGCTGGCGATGTACCGCGATGGCAGGGTGAAACTCGACGAGCTGGTCACCAGCACCTATCGGCACGCCGATATCAATACCGCCTTTGCGGACATGTGGGCGGGCCGCAATCTGCGCGGAATGATTGTGTACACCGACGCCGACTACTGACGTCCGGTGCCGCCGGGAAAAACCGACCACTACGGTTCTGGAGGAAAGATGGACCTCGAACAGAAAACAATTTTTGTGGACGGGCAGTGGCGGGTGCCGTCATCCGGCCGGACGATCGAGCTGGTGAACCCGACGACAGAGGAGCGGCTTGGCTCGGCACCATGGGGCGACGAGGATGATGTCGATTCCGCGGTGGCAGCCGCTCGGCGCGCCTTCCGCGAGGGTCCGTGGGCGGATAGCTCGGCGACGGAGCGGGCCGACGTATTGGACCGGCTCGCGGACGAGGTGGAGAAGCGGGGCGACGAATTAGCGTCGTTGGTGGCACGCGAGATCGGGCAGCCGCTGGAGTTCTCGCGTTTCTACAATGTCACCGCGCCCGTCGGCGTCCTGCGCTTCTATGCCGGCGTGGCGCGTGAACGGCCCAGCGAGGAGGTTCGTCCCGCGGTCTTCTGGCCCGGGCACACGGTTGTCCGGCGTGAGGCGCTGGGTGTCGTCGGCATCATCGTGCCCTGGAACTACCCCCAGGTCCTCGCAATGATGAAGATTGCTCCCGCGCTCGCCGCCGGCTGCACAGCGGTCGTCAAGCCCGCCGCCGAGTCGTCGCTGGACGCCTGCCTGCTTGTCGAGGCGGCCGAAGCGGCCGGCCTGCCCGCCGGTGTGCTCAACGTCGTGCCCGGCGGTCGCGACACCGGCGAGCTGCTGGTCCGGCATGCGGACGTCGACAAGATTGCCTTCACGGGCTCGCCGGTGGCGGGCCGGCGGATAGCCGCGCTGTGCGGTGAACTGCTGCGTCCGGTGTCCCTTGAGCTGGGCGGTAAGTCCGCGGCCGTCATCCTTGAGGACGCCGACCTGGATACAGTGATCGATAATCTGACCGGAATGTCCTTCATGAACAGCGGGCAGACGTGCTTTCTGCTCTCGCGGGTGCTTGCGCCGCGCACCCGGTACGACGAGGTCGTTGATGCTCTCGCCGAGATTGCGCGCGACCTGATTGTGGGGGACCCGCTCGATCCGGGGACGACGACCGGTCCTCTCGTCAGTGAACGGCAGCGGGAGCGGGTCGAGGGGTACATCGCGGTCGGTCGTGCCGATGGCGCCCGTCTGGTAACCGGTGGCGGGCGGCCCGCCGGTCTGGACCGCGGCTACTTCGTCGAGCCGACCGTGTTCGCGGACGTGGACAACTCCTCACGACTGGGCCGGGAGGAGGTCTTCGGACCAGTGGTCGCCGTCATGCCTTATCACGACGAGGACGAGGCGGTCGCGCTGGCCAACGACTCGGACTACGGCCTGGGTGGAGCCGTCTACACCACCGACATCGCCCACGGTCAGGACGTCGCCCGCCGGATCGAGACTGGGACCATCGGCATCAACTTTTACGCCCCGGACGCAAACGCGCCGTACGGCGGCGCCAAGACCAGTGGTCTAGGCCGCGAGTACGGGCCGGAGGCCGTCGACACCTTTCAGGGCGTCAAGTCAATCTTCGTTCCGGCTGGCTGACCGGGGAACCTTCCGACGGCGCAGAGCGCCGGGTGCAACATCAATATATTGACCCGGCGGGTTCGTGTGGTGACAGCGACCGGGCCCGAGACTGCGCACCCCGGTTCACCGCCACCTGCATCCCGAAGAACGCCAGCGTGCTGACCATGGTGGAGAGGTTCGTCTCCGCCATGGTCAGCACGTTCCCGCACCGCGGGGAATTTATCCCCGCTGGTCTTGCGCGGCGCGTGGCAACAGGCGCGGCCACGGCAATGAGCCGGATCCGACGGGTAGGGCGGCGCACGTCCTCACCGGGTGCAGGGCACGTTGGACAGGCCGCTGGCCGCAGCGGTGACGGTGTTGCTGCACGAGACGGTGTTCCTGGTCCTGTCCGGCTTGTCGATGCTGACGCCGTAGCCGGGGCCGCGGACGTCGAGGGTGTTGCCGGTGATGATGTTCCCCGTGCCCCAGCCGTCGAGCAGGACATGGGTCTGGATGCCATCCTTCGGACTGTTCACACCCCTGTTGCCCTCGATACGCCAGTTGTTGCCCTTGACATCCACCCAGGAGTCTGCGGAGTTCGCCCCGGTGATCGTCGAACCGTCGAAGCTGTTGTTGCTCAGAACGCCGCCCGTTGTTGCTTCTTTGATGTCGACGGCCTCGGCGGTGACTCCGCTGATGGTGTTACCGATGATCTGGTTGCGGTCGGAGTTGTCCGGCTTTCCGCCGCTGAACTTCGTCCAGTTCGACTTGGCCGTACCGATGTAGATGCCCTCGCCGAAGCCGGCTTCCTTGCGGCCGGTGCCGCTGACGGTGCATCCGACGACGAAGTTGTCGGTGGAGAAGTTCCGCAGGTGGATGGCCTCGTCACCGACGTTGCGCACCAGCAGTCCGGTGATGACCGCGCCGCTGGTCTGGTCGGTCATCACCCCCTTCTGGCCGTTCTGGATCGTGAAGCCCTCCAGCCGCCAGTAGTCGGCGTTGTCGAGATGGAAGCCGTAGCCTTCCTTGATCGACCCTCCGTCGATCACCGCGTTGCGGGAACCGCGCACCGTGATCGGAGCCTTCGCGTTCGCGGGCTGGCTGGCGACGAAGTGGCCGCTGTAGTTGCCGTCCGCGAGATTGATGAGGTCTCCCGGCTGGGCGGACGCGAGCGCGGCGGTCAGTTGATCCGCATTGGAAACCGGGACCGTCCGCAATGGATCAGGCGCGTTCGGTACCTGTGCCAGCACGGCGGCTGGTACCTCGGCGGTCGGCGCGGCGGCCGGAGCCGACGTGGCCGATGTCGATCCGTCCCCGGTGGATGTGAAGGCGGCTGTCACTTCGGCGCTCTCGGTGTTCGTACGGACCCGTGCGGTCAGCGTGTGCTTGCCCGCGGCCACCGCGTCGAGATGGACTGTGAACGGAGCGTCCCGGTCATCGAGCACCGTGTTGCCGTCGAGAGAGAACTTGACGCGTTCGACCTTGTCAAGGGTGTCCGTACCCGGATTCAGGGTGACATCCATGCCGGCCGACACGGACTGCCCGTCCAGCGGGCGCGCGTCGACGGCAAGCACCCAGCGGCCGGATGCAGCGGCGGAGGTCTGCGGGCTCGCCGCGGTCGTGGATCCGGTTGTACCGGCGGCGTGCGGGGCCGAGGAGCCGCCACCACCCAGGACGACGACGAGGAGGACAAGGATGACGACGGCAGCCGCGATAGCGCCGCCGAGCGGCAGCCACAGCCGGCGCCGCGTGCTCAGCATCGAGTGGAAACCCTCCCGGTGTCTCGCCGGTCGGGCGACGGCGGTGGTGTCGCCGCTGCGACTACCGCTGTAGCCGCCGCTGTCGGTCTTGTCGTTGTCGCCGTAGCCGCCGTCGTTGTCGCCGCCGCTGTCGGTGTTGTCGCGGGCGCGACCGTCCGTTGAGGTAGGTCCCATCCGCTGCTCCCCGTGGTGCGATGTCTGCAACTGATCCGTACCGGAGCATACTGGGGCCTTTGAAGGTGACCGTGACCGACTGGTTCTCCGCTGCTCGCTCGCGCTTCTCGGGAGTCTGCGGGCCGGCCGGCAAATATGATCACACAGTTCGGCGGACGGCTCACTGGAGGGCGCCGGTGCGTGACGGGGTCTGGCCGGATAGTTCCACCGGGTGCTGGCTGAAGCGGGACCACCGGAAATCCGGGATATCTGCGCCGACGCGCCTGAAATGTCTTTAGCGGAGTCGGCAGGTCCCATCTCGGCCGGTTCTGTTTCCGTCGCTTCTGTATTATCGCTTCCATCGCCGGGCGGACGAGCCTCCGGAAGACCTTGCGAATCGTGATGAATGCGTCGCGAATTTCGATCGTGGCCGTGGTGCGGGACCCGTTGATATCAGCTATATCTCCCGGGTTACCGGTCCATGGGCTCGATCAGGTGGGTTCGATCAGGTGGGCGCGGGGACCTCGTCGCACGAGGGTGATCTGGCAAGGCCGGTTTCGGGAAGGGAGCCGGACTTGCCCGAACTCGCCAGATCGAGCACCATCTGGATGTCGGTAGCTTCGCTCTCGTGACCGACGGGTGCTCGGCTTCGACCTGGCCGCGGAGGCGGTTGGGTCGCTGATCCGGTGGCGGTAGCGGAGTTTTCGCTCACCGCTCGCGTGCAACATGTTTGTGACGTGGCGCTCCGTCGCAACCGGCGTGGGATGACGGGAGCCGACGACGACGGATGGAGCGGGCGCCCGAGGATGGAAGCGAGTGGCTCTCGAACCAATGCGCCGCTGCCGGATGGAAGGGTGGAACGTGTGCTGACTGTTGCTGGTTGTCAGCTGAGGGTTGATGTCGCGTGGCTCGGCTCAGATGCGCGCCAGAAAGATGTGGTCATGCCCACTCCGTTGGCGTCCAACGTCCATCCGACTCTATAGCTTTGGCGGTGGGTGTCACTTCTGGTCGTTCGGTTATGTGCCAGGCTGTCGCGTCGGGGGATGGCGGGACAGACGATGGGGAGGCTTGTGTGCGCGAGGTTAAGGTCAAGTTCCATGTGAGAGACAGGGAGGCGCTCCTCCTGACCCTCAAGGCACGAGGCATCGACCTGGGCGAGCCGTTCTTTCAGGATGACCAGGCGTACGCTCCCGATCGCTGGACGTTCGCCGACAGCCGACTGGGCGTCTCCTTCCCACGGCTTCGTACGATAAACAACCGTCATTTTTTCGCGTTGCGGCGGCCGACTGTTAATGCCCAGGCATGTGATGCATACGAGACCGAGGTTGCTGATCGTGACCAGATGCATCAGGCGATCCTGAACATGGGTTTCTGCCCGACGGTGCGGGTGGCCAAGACACGGCGAACGGCACGGGTGGGAGACGTATCACTCTGCGTCGATGAACTGGACGGTCTGGGTATGTTTCTGGAGCTCGACTGTCCGGTACCCGCGCATGAGTCGGTGGTTGTCGTCCAGGAGGCGTTGAATGCATTCGTGACTTCCCTGTGCGTTGATGTGACGCGTACGGAGGAGACGTGTGACGCGCTGGTGCGAACGGCGCAGCTGCGGGCAGCCTGAGTGCGTCACGGTGGACCTGTTCGGTATCGATCTGGTTTATCCTGATTAGTCTGTACCGGTTTAGTCTGTACCGGTTTAGTATGTACAGAGTTGGTCCCTGTGCTGCTGGTCTGTGGTGTTGGCCTGTGTGGCCGTTGCCCTGGGGCGGGGTCGGTCGGGTGGGATTCACCCTGAGGGCGTAAGCACAGGAGCTTCCGTCGGGTTGTGCCTGCGTTGTTCCATCTCCGGTGCATAAACTGCTCGTTGAGCAGGTGAGGCGCCGAGTTCGGGCGCACGCAACTACAGACGGGCGGGCTCCAGCACATGTCGCGACGCCGGGTCCGACTGGGTGGGCTCGTGGTGGACGGGCTCGTGGTCGACCGACGGGGCATCCCGTGGTCTGGTCGAGCTGGCTGGTCCGCATCCGGTCCGTCGCCGGCGGTACAGCGAAATACATTCGAGAGTCGCTCCCAGGCATGACCGGGACAGCTGCCTGCGCGGTATCGGTGTCGGCGGGTCCCGCTTGCGGGCGTGCCGCGTCATTCGGCTACTTCGTCCGTTACACGAGCCGTGCCGGGCTACCGCGGTGGCGCCGGCGGTCTATCGATCGTGCATGGACGCTTGCGACCCGAGCCGTGCGTGGCGTGCTTTCGCTTCTTTTCCCAACGGTGACCGCCGGCCTGGTAGGAGTATCGGCACACCACGGTTCTGCGGGACAGCCGGCCGGTGTGTTCGGCTTCGGCAGGCGTTCGCCAGGCTGGATCCTGCGTTATGCCATGGTCCGACGGGGGCCGCCGGGATGCGTATGTGGCCGGGACCGCCGCACCACCTTGTCGATCATGAGGGTTGGCGGTCGCTGCGTACTCGGCCTCTGAGCCGGTCCACAGAGCTGCGTCCGGGGTATCCGCGGGCAATTTCGGATCCAGACTGTGATCGGTCCGGTCGCGATCGGTCCGGTCGCGATCGGCTGGGTCCGACCGGGTGCCCGTTCTCGCGCGTCCGCCAGGCTGAGAGGGACAGCGCTGCGACCCGCGACGTCGCGCCCCCTGTCGCCGGCCGCTCCCCGTCATTCGAACCTTCGAGGATGGCCCTTGTTGACCACTCGTGACACATGGTCGCCACGACGCCACGGCGATCCCGGCTGGCCGGAGAACGATTCCGGACAGACCGACCAGGCGCAGACCGCCTCCGGCGCGGTGATCCGCCGCCAGCCGGGCGAACTCGAAGGAGCTGTCCTCGCGGCGCTGTGGGATGCTCGAATGCCCGTGAGTACCGGCGCCATCCAGCACAACCTGGGTGGGGGGCTCGCGCACAGTACAATAGCCACCACACTTGGGCGTCTCATCACCAAGGGGCATGTCGAACGGGTACGCGTCCGGCGGGTGTGGATGTACCACGCGACCCGATCTCAGGAGGAGTATGCCTCCGCACGAATGCTTGCGTTGCTGGGTCAGGTCGCCGACCAGGACGCGGCGTTGCGTCACTTTGTGAGCGGTCTTTCGCCCCGGCAGGTGCGGCTGCTGTGGCTTGTGCTCGGCGCGGCCGGCGGAGACTCGTGCGAGCGTGGCACCGATGAGCCGGCACATGATCTTTATGGTGACGGGGATGGATCGGGAGCGGGTGGGATCGGACAGACCTGAGATCCTGTTTTGGATCTTCTGGGCATGGCTCCCACCTTGCGATGCATGTCCGCCAGTCCCGATCTCTGATCCACACCCCTATTCCCGGGCACTCTTATGAGCGAATCCCCTAAAAATATTAGGTCATCGAAAATGACCTCGAAAACGTCGGTCGACAAAGCCCTGCCGTCCGGATGGCGGTGATGAACCCGAATCCAGTGTGGCCTGTTGGTGGCATCCCATCCGCATCCGCATCCGCACGTGCACACGTACATCCGCATCCGCATCTGCATCAGTGGACAGCGACCTGACTGGTTGAATCCGACCCCCAGAGGGCATGTTCACGCCAGCCCGGGCGGCCCTGGCCGACCCGGGCTCGGACTGCCGAACGCCGCTGGGGATGCGAGAGCTCTGGCTGACTAGGCCCTTCGCCGCCTGTAGTACTCGACGATCCACGCGTCGACGTCGCGTTTGCGCCACACACGGGTGCCTTTGGATGTCGCGGTAGGTGCGTTGATGACCTGTAGCGGAGCAGGGAACTGAGGGTCTCGGCGCGTCCAGTAGTCAACCGCCTGGCGCGTGATCTTCAGTTGGAAGGCTATGTCCCCGATGCCGACCAGCCGCTCACTGTCGTCCACCGGAACAGCGTAACGGCTTTGCTGGTAGCCAAGCACACCGCTATGGTTTGTTTTGCTGAACAGCAAATGTTCTGGGAGGATACGGATGGTGGCACCGGTAACCCGCCGCGACGTGGTTCGGGCGACGCTGGATCACGACGAGGCATACGATCAAGATCCACAAGGGGACCCTCCAGTCTCGGTACCCCGCTATCGTCGCGCGGTGCGGGCGGCGATCGATGTCGTACCCGAAGTCGTGACGGAGAAGGGAATGCGCAGGTCAGAGGGTGATTTCGAGGCATACTCGGCGGGTGTGCGCGACGCGTTGGATGCGGTCGCGGACGCGATCGCACGTGTTGTGGAGGGCGCGGGGGATTCGGGTTCGCCGGGCGACGGTGGCTCGGCGCGGACCGCGACATGACCGGAGCGTCAGCCGAGAGGCTGCCAGCTGAGCACTGTGGGGCAGATGGGCCGCCTGCAGCGGCGGGAAGCCCGCCGGGCTCGCCGGGCCGGACGGGATGTCCGAAGCTTCCGAACTGGGAAGGAGGAACGCTCGTGTGGGACGACGCACGCTCCGACGACGATCGTGACATCGGATGGGGCGACGACCGGGACACCTCGCAGGAGGGCGCGGACACCGACATCGAGTGGCTGCGCGCCGAACGTCCACCGCATCACATCGACCGCGACACGTCCTGACATGCCCGCGGATGAGGCTCTGAACAGTCTGAAGGTCGAGCTGCGGGCGCGCCAGCTCGCGGCACGCGCCGGTCGGATCGCCCGTACCGACTTCGGGGCGGGTGGCGGATCGGCGTCAGAGGGTTCGATCGAGGCGTACACCGCCGCTTCGTCGACCCGACGCGTATTGGATCTTCCCGAGGTGGCCGCGGCGCGCTGCGTGGCTGCGTATGTGAACCTGCCCGGCGAGCCGGAGACAGGTCGGCTTCTCGGGCAGCTGCGGGCCCGGGGGGTGGGTGTCCTGCTGCCGTCGATGCGACCCGATCTCGACCTGGATTTCCGTGAGTACAACGGATCGCTGATTGCAGGCGCCTTTGGAACTCGTGAACCTCCGCTCGGTGCAGTGATTGTTGATCTTATCCGTGCGGATGTCATCGTTGTTCCGGCGTTGGCGGCCGACGTGCGTGGAGGGCGATTGGGGCGTGGCGGTGGCTCCTACGACCGGGCGCTGCGGCGCGCGAGACCGGACGCGCTGATCGTGGCAATGGTGCACGACCACGAGCTGGTCGCCCACGTGCCGACCGAACCCCACGATATCGGCGTCCATGTCGTTGTCACACCGCGTGCCACGGTGCGGTGCGGGGCTGCCGGCTTGTCGGTGGACCCGCGGTAGCGCTATTGGTGCGCGGTGTAGTGATCATTGGCGTTGACGCTGTGCCGGCGGAGCTGGCAGCCGGCTCGGATCGTGGTCTGAGGGTGGTCGTCGACGCGGAGGTGCCGTCTCGGGTTAGAGTTGGCAGTCACCGAAGTCGAGTGCTAACTCCTGGGAGGAGTCCGTGCCGCGCTACGAGTACCGCTGCACCGCGTGCGATCAGGATCTTGAGGTTGTGCAGAGTTTCAACGATGCGGCGCTGACCGAGTGCCCCGCCTGTGGCGGCAAACTGCGCCGGGTGTTCAGCCCGGTCGGCATCATGTTCAAGGGTGCCGGTTTTTACAAGACCGACAGCCGATCCGGTGGCGGTGGAGTCCGGGACCGGGCGAAAGACAAGGTCGGCAATGAGGCCGGCGCTGACACATCCAGTAAGGAGACCGTCGGGGCTGGTGCGCCCGCGGGGGGCGGCTCGGTGGACGCGACGTCGAGTGCCGCAGGCTCGTCGACGGCCACGAGCACGGCGTCATCGGCTGGTTCCTCCAGTTCCTCTGGTTCAACCAGCTCCTCCGGCGGCTCGGGTACCGCCGCGGCCTGATCGATGCGGGCTCCCTCGGACTCCTTCGGGGCTTCCGTGGGAGCCCGAGGTCGTTGGTGACTCCCTGACTGCACCGGCGACCGGTCTGTGTAATCCGGGCACTTGCGATGGGTCGGATTTCCACAGGAGACGGCCTCGGGCGTACGCGGACAGCGCTTTGTCCACAATGCGCACTCCGGTCGTGACTGCTTCCTACCCGGTGGCTAATGTGATCTTCACGTTCACTCGTGAAGATCGTGGAGGTCGCGATGTGGCTTGCCGGACGCACAACTGCGCGTATCGGGGAGGTACGTGCCTGGCGGCTCGCGGTTGGGGCCCGGCGGCGGGTTCTTGCGGGTGTCTTTGCCGGTCTGGCTTTGCTCCTTGCCGCCGGCGCCCTGCGATCCAGCCAACCGCTGGCCGGCACAGCGGTGGTTGTGGCGGCCAGCGAGCTGGAGGGCGGGGCGATCATTGCCCCGACCGACGTCCGGATCGTGTCGTTACCGGTGGATGCCGTGCCAGTGGGTACCGCCCGGCGCTTCGAGGAAGCCGTCGGGCGGACCCTGGCAGCGCCGGTCGGTCGTGGCGAACCGATTACCGATGCGCGGTTCCTCGGTCCCGGCCTGCTCACCCAACGGCAGGCAGCCGCTGGCCTGGTCGCGACACCGGTCCGCGTCAGCGATGCCGGATCGGTTCTGTTCCTGCGCGTCGGTGATCGGGTGGACGTGCTTGCGGCGTCCACCGAGATGGCCGTGCCAGACGCGAGCTCACGGAACGGGTCGACGACAAGGCAGCCAGGGGTGCCCACCGGCGACACATCGGCAGGGCCGACAACCGAAGCCGGCACCGCGACGGTCGTTGCATCCGACGTCACCGTCCTAGCAGTTCTCCGCCCCCGTGATGCAGCGGAAGGTGTCGTAGCCACGACTGACGGCGCGCTGCTCTTTGTAGCAGCGCCGCCACGCGTTGCGGCTATTCTTGCCGGTGCGGCAGTGCACGCCAGGCTGTCGGTGACCGTGCTGGGGCGCCGAGCATCGTAGTACTACTGATCCATATCGCTACTGATCCATAGCGTCATAGCCCCGCAAGCAGCCGTTCGACCGTGATGATGGTCTGTAGCCAGGAACATCGTACGATCAGTTACTGTTCGAAGTCAAGACAAAACGGAAAGTTCCCACCCGGTGTGCGAGGTCCGGCCTGTGCGTGCTTGTATCGGAGCTTGTCGACCGGAGCAGACCGCGGCCGATCCCGAGGCGATCGTGGTTGGCGCGGTCACCCTGCTCAGGTGGGAACGAGCCGCGATGAGGCCGCTCGGCTCTTGGTGTATTTGCGGGGAGGGAACGACGATGGGCATATCCATCGACGATGGTGCCTGTGGTGTGTGGCAACGCGTGCCCGACGAGGTCATCAGCCGGCTTGACGGGCTCCCGGGGGCGGCCTACGAGGTACCGGATGAGGTCACATGTGCGCTCGAGACCGGGCATCCCGACAAGCACATGGCGGTTCTACAGGGCTGGGGCAATCAGGAGGCGTGGTTGGTCTGGGCTACACCCACAACGGTCACTGCGCCGGGATGCCGGGTGGATGGACTGACCTGCCTGCTCCCGGTGGGACATGTCGGACGCCATCATGTGATCATGACGGATGTGGTGGAGGACGAAGGTCCCTACTGGTGCGACAGTCGCGCTGATCTGGAACTACAGCGCACGCCGATCTGATCGGAGGTTCGGTCACGGCTGTCAGCCACGGTTGGTGTCCACGGCGACGGTGTCGGTGCGAAAGACAAGCGTGACATCGGTATCGCTGGCGAAGTCGACGAGACGGGCGTGGTCCGGCAGCTCGCCGAGCAGCCAACAAAGATCGGAGACGGTACTTCCTTCGCAGGCCGTGATGGAGTACACCTGCGATTCGCCCCGGGGCGGACGCGCGTGCATCGGATCTTCACTTTCCCGCACGCGCGTCTGGTTCCCGCCGCCCGCGGCAGGGAGGGTCGCGCCCGTCAGTGGTCCGGCGGGTCCGTGTGGTGCGGCTTTTTTGTTCATGGACATAGAGTCGCTGTGGGCCTGAGTCAGGTCCATCCCGGTAAACGGGGAGTTTTGGGCGTCGTTCCCGAATTGGGCGCTTTCTCGGTTGCCCACATGGCCTGCCTGGACTCGGAGGGCTCGGCTGTGATTCCCTCATCGTGCGAGGGCCC
>NZ_CAUVXO010000002.1:42910-46460 GCF_963555865.1 Protofrankia sp. Cr1 | reverse complement strand
CGGGCAGTCGGGACGTACCTGAGGTAGTCGGTCCTACCCGACACGACAACTCTGTGTAGAGCCGCCCCGGACTCGGGATGTGTTTTGCTCGACGTCCGATTCGTGTTCACTTCCGTTCATCCTTCGTTCATGCTGTATCGCTTCGATTCTCGCCGGCACCCCGGTCCGGGGGCGGACAGAACGGCGCCATTGCGCTGAAGACGAAGGGTCGCTTGTGAACACAGCGAAACGTCAGGTTGCGGTCATGGGCCTTGCGATGTCGGCGGTGCTGGGGGTGGCTGCCTGCGGTTCCGACAACACGGCGGCACCGAGCTCGACGGCCGGCACCGCCACGGGCGCGATCTCCTGCGCAACCGGGTCGATCACCGCCTCGGGCTCGACTGCGCAGAAGAACGCGATGGACGAGTGGGTCAAGAAGTACCAGATTGCGTGTCCCGGATCGTCGATCAACTACCAGGGCGTCGGCTCCTCCGCCGGCAAACAGGCGTTCGTGGATGGCAAGATCGATTTTGCCGGTTCGGACTCGGCGATCAGCGGTGACCAGGCGACCAATGCGGCCAAGCGCTGCACCGGCGGGCAAATCGTCGACCTGCCCATGGTCGCCGGGCCGGTCGCGGTGATTTACAACCTCTCCGGTGTGAAGGACCTGCAGCTCTCCGCCTCGACCTTGGCAAAGATCTATTCTGCCGCGATCACCAAGTGGAACGACCCGGCGGTCGCGGCTGACAACCCCGGCGTGACGCTGCCCAGTTCGCCGATCGTCCCGGTGCACCGTTCGGACGGTTCGGGTACCACGGACAACTTCACCAAGTTCTTGGACGGCGCTGCCAAGAGCGACTGGACGTTCGGTTCCGGTTCGGACTGGAAGGCCCCGAGCGGTCAGGGCTCCAAGGGCAGCGACGGCGTGACCTCGACGGTGAAGTCGACCGCCGGCGCCATCGGCTATGTCGAGCTCTCCTTCGCGGAGAACGCGAACCTGTCGACGGCAAAGATTAAGAACGGCGCCGGTGAGTATGTGGCGGTGAGCACCGAGGCGACGTCCAAGGGTGTGAGCACGGCCAAGGTCGCCAGCGGGAACGACCTGAAGCTGACCTTCGACTACGCGGCGACTACGCCCGGTGCCTACCCGATCTACCTGGTCACCTATGAGATCACCTGCACCAAGGGTCTGGCAGCGAGCCAGGCCACGCTGGTGAAGTCCTTCCTGACCTACACATCCTCCACCGGTGGTCAGGCCGCCATCGCCGATCTCGGATACGCCCCGCTGCCGACCGACCTTGCCGCGAAGGTGAGCTCGGTCGTGGCGACCATTTCATAATCATTTTTCTGCACTCCGGCCAGGGCCACGGGTTCTGACCGGGACGACCACGCCGGTGTGCCCACTCGCCACGAGGCGGGTGGGCACACCGTCCGACACCACTTGTTGGGAGGCATGATGAGCAGTGAGTCGGACGGCCAGGGCACAGGCTCGCCGAGCGACGACGCGCCGCTGGCGGTCAAGGAGCCCATCAGCAGTAGTGCGCATGCGCGGGTCAGCCCCGGGGACGTGTTCTTCAAGAATCTGACTCGCACTGCCGGCATCAGCCTGCTTGTTCTCATCGCGGCGATCGCAGCCTTCCTGGTGCTTGAGGCGACCAGTGCACTGCAGGCCAACACCGGAAACTTCTTCACGACGACCGAGTGGTTTCCCAACCAGTCTCCGCCGTTTTTCGGAATCGCGGCGCTGTTGTTCGGAACGTTGCTCACAGCGATCATTGCAATGGCCATCTCCGTGCCGGTGGCGGTCGGCATCGCGCTGTTCATCACGGTATACGCCCCGCGACGCCTTGCCACGCCGCTGGCGTTCATCGTCGACCTGCTGGCAGCGGTCCCCAGCGTCGTTTTCGGGCTCTGGGGTCTGATTGTTCTCGTCCCGCGGATGAATGGCCTGCAGGAGTGGCTCACCGACTACTTCGGCTGGATCCCCTTGTTCAGTACGGATGACGGCCTCGTCGGACGGTCCATCTTCGTCGCCTCCGTCGTCCTGGCTATCATGATTCTGCCGATTGTCGCCGCGATCTCCCGCGAGATCTTCCTTCAGGTGCCGACCGCGCATAAGGAAGCGGCGCTCGCACTCGGCGCGACCCGTTGGGAGATGATCCGAACAGCGGTACTCCCGTACGGCAAGCCTGGCGTGATCAGCGCGTCGATGCTGGGACTCGGCCGGGCGATGGGTGAGACGATCGCGGTCGCGCTGGTCCTTCCCGCGTCATTCGGAATTTCCTGGCACGTCCTGTCACCGGCCGGCAACACCATCGCGGCGAATGTGGCGAACGGTTTCGGTGAGGCCAACGAGGTCGGGAAGGGGGCTCTCATCGCCTCCGGCCTCGTCCTGTTCATCGTCACGATGCTTGTCAACATAATGGCCCGTGCCGTCATCGCCCGTCGGCGTGAATTCTCGGGGACCGCCGCATGAGTACAACGACTGTCGCCCCGGCGACCAGCCCCGGCGGCATTGACCTGACCGGTCAGAAGCTGCCGATGACCACCCTGGCGGCTATCGGTGCCGGCGCCGTCGTGGCCACCATCTTGCTGTACGTCGTGGCACCGATAGACAGCAAGATTCAGTTCGTACTGATTGCCGTTTTGTTCTACCTGATCGGCCAGAGCGTGGCGTCCACCATGGTCGAAGGCAGCCGAAAGGCCGTCGACCGGTTCGTCACGACACTGGTCTATCTCGCCTTCCTGCTCGCGCTCATCCCGCTGGTCGCAGTGCTGGCCAGTGTGATTGCCAAGGGCGCGCAGCGGATCAACTACGACTTCCTGACCACCTCCATGCGAAACATCGGGGCGCGGGACGCCGGCGGCGGCATCTACCACGCTCTGATCGGAACCCTGGAACAGATCGCACTGGCCAGTCTCTTCGCGGTTCCCTTCAGCATGCTGGTCGCGATCTATCTGGTCGAGTACGGTCGCGGGCGGATCAGCCGGACCATCAGTTTTTTCGTCGACGTGCTGACCGGTTTGCCTTCGATCATCGCAGGTCTGTTCATCCTTTCGTTCTATCTTCTCGCGCTCGGCCAGAAGCCGTCCGGTTTCGCCGGTGCGCTCGCCCTGACCATTCTGATGATTCCCATCGTCGTGCGCTCCACCGAGGAGATGCTCAAACTCGTCCCGGACGATCTTCGCGAGGCCAGTTATGCGCTGGGTGTCACCCGGTGGCGAACCATCCTCAAGATTGTCATACCGACGGCTCTGCCTGGCATTGTGACCGGTGTCATGCTCGCGGTGGCCCGTGTCGCCGGCGAAACGGCGCCGCTGCTGCTGACCGTCTTCGGGACCGACTCCATCAATTTCAACCCGTTCTCCGGGCCGCAGTCGGCACTCCCGCTTTACATCTATGCGCAGGCTGGCGCACCGCAGCAGGTGGCCGTCGACCGGGCCTGGGCCGCCGCGCTCACGCTCATCGTCCTCGTGATGCTGCTGAACATCATCGCCCGGATGGTTGCCCGGTTCGCACGGGTTCGGTGATCGGTCATGCTGTCGCCGTCGCCCGTGCCTATCGTATTTT
>NZ_CAUVXO010000002.1:39902-42428 GCF_963555865.1 Protofrankia sp. Cr1 | reverse complement strand
CCATGCAGTCCGTGCCGGTCACCGTACCGGCACGGCGCAACGAGCCGAGGTAACTCATGGCGACCCGTATCGACGTTTCCGGGCTGACCGCCTACTACGGGAATTTCAAAGCCGTCTCCGACATCCACTTCAGCATCGAGCCGAAGAACGTCACCGCGTTCATCGGACCGTCCGGCTGCGGAAAGTCCACTGTACTGCGGACGCTCAACCGCATGCACGAGGTGCTGCCCGGCGCCAGGGTCGAGGGCCAGGTCCGGATGGACGGTCAGGACCTCTACGGTGCCGGGGTCGACCCGGTGAACGTGCGTCGTACCGTCGGTATGGTCTTCCAACGGCCGAATCCATTCCCGACGATGTCCATCTACGAGAACGTCATCGCCGGGCTGAAGCTGAATGGCACGCGCAAGAAGTCACTGCTCGACGAGCGGGTTGAGCAGTCCTTGCGCGGCGCCAACCTGTGGGAGGAGGTCAAGGACCGTCTCGCCCGACCCGGCGCCGGTCTCTCCGGTGGACAGCAGCAGCGGTTGTGCATAGCGCGCGCGATTGCGGTGGAACCGCAGGTTCTGCTCATGGATGAGCCGTGTTCCGCCCTCGATCCGATCTCCACCCTGGCCATCGAAGATCTGATCGCCACACTCAAGTCGACTTACACCATTGTCATCGTGACGCACAACATGCAGCAGGCCGCCCGGGTCAGTGACACGACGGCGTTCTTCACTCTTGACAAGACCGGCGATCCAGGACGGTTGGTGGAGATGGGCAAGACGGAGAAGATTTTTTCGAAGCCGAGCGAAAAGCGCACCGAAGAGTACATCACCGGGCGTTTCGGCTGAACCGGGCAGTTGCCGGCCTCGAGCTCACCCGAATTCATTGTGACCACTCGGATGCATCTCGTGCAGCCATTTGAAGAGGAGTCCCTTGCCCCGGAGCAGCGTCGCTCCGGGGAGGAGCCCGACCTGCCGAGCGGCCGGAGCCCGACGCTGCTGGTTGCCGACGCAGCCGCGGACTCCGAGCTTCTGTCCGCCCTCGCCGACCATGGCGTCGAGGTCAGCGTCGTGGTGGACGGTGCGCGTGCACTGCTGGAGATCGGTCGCCTGGCACCGGCGGTCGTGCTCATTTCCGCGCGTCTGCCGATCATCGACGGTGTGACGGTGGTGCGGACTGTCCGCACCCGCGACGACATGCCGATTCTGCTTGGGGTGGGCCCGCAGGACCGGCGGCAGGCCGCGGCGGGGTTGGAGGCAGGCGCGAGTGCATGCGTTGTCAAGCCGTACCGGATCAACGAGGTGCTGGGGCTGGTGCGGTCCGTCCGGGGCTTCGGCGTGGACCGGGCCGAGCCTGGGGTGTTGCGCGTCGGAGGGGTTACCCTGAACACGGTCGCATACGAGGTCCGGGTGGACGGCGTACCGGTGCGGCTGCCTCCGCAGGAGTTCAGGCTGCTGCGCATCCTGCTTGAACGGGCCGGGTCCGTGGTAACCCGCCAGACACTGCTTGAACGTGTGTGGGGGACGACCAGCCATAAGACCAACACGCTGGCGGTGCACGTACGCCGCCTGCGCAGCCGTCTCGGGGATACCGGCGATACTGACCACCCTCGCCTGATCGAGAGTATCCGCGGCGTCGGTTACCGTTTCCGCCTCGCTGACGAGCCGACTGCGTAGAAGACCAAAGGGCGCGCGACGATCGTCAGATCGTGCGCCCGGAGGCCGCAGTCCCCAGAGCGCTGATGGAGGTGAGGTGTGATCAGGCCTGCGCACCTACGTCGGGTGCGCGCCGGTAGGAGATGTCCGCGCGGTGCCGGGTGAAGCCGAGGCCTTCATACAGGCGTATTGCCCGCTGGTTGAGGTCTTCGACGTAGAGCATCACCGTTGCCAGGCCCTGATCGCGTAGGTGGTGCAGCCCGATGAGGGTCAAGGCGCGGCCGAGCCCGCGCCCGGCGAAGGTGGGCTCCAGACCGACGACATAGACCTCGCCGACGTCGGTCTTCGTGGCGGCGGTCTCGGCTGTCGAAATGCCACCGGGCCCGGGTATGTCGTCGATGCCGTAGTGAACCTTTGTCCAGTGGAAACCGGCCAGCCGGCCGGCGGACTCCGCGAGGAACAAGCCCGCTGGGTCGAACCACGGTTCGGCCTCCCGCAGACGAACATCGGTTACCGTCCAGCGGCCCTGCTCGGGGTGGTCGGCGAAGGCGGCACGGTTGACCGCCACCACTGCGTCCTCGTCCTGTCCAGGGATGAAGGTGCGGACGGTGACACCCGGTGGCAGTGCTATGTCGGGGAGGGCGGACAGCGGTCGGCGCATCTGCCAGAGCACGCGTTCGCGAACGAAGCCGTACCGGTGCGCCAGCGTCACCGTCGCGGGTGGGTCGCCGTGCGCCCAGACATCGAGCTGCGCGCGGGCCTGGTCAGCGGACGCGGTCAGCGCGGCGAGAAGGTGCCCGCCGCTGCCATGACGCCGTTGTCCGGGATGCACGACCAGCTCCGCCTGCCAGTTGTCATCGGAGCGGACGGCCAGGTAGGCGTATCC